>CANPDS010000347.1 GCA_947573015.1 uncultured Muribaculum sp. | reverse complement strand
GAGTATAAAGATATAAAATTAAATAATTCGAAATAATTTTAATGACTTACTTATTCATTCTTTCAGATACTTTTTTCACCGCAAAACATTAATATTTATCATGATTTTGCCCCGTTTGCCCACATATGCAAAACATTTTGCTGAATAATCACCCATTTCTCTTTTTTGGCACATTCTACCCCAAGATGTGCCATAGGTTAAGTATATGTTAAAAGATGTGTAGCAACCAATTATTTGTTTATATTTGCTGTCGAAATAATCAAAAACCCACACATAGAATAGACACTTATATGGCAAAAGTATTTGGAGCAGTGGTGATTGATACTGACCGTTGCAAAGGTTGCGACCTGTGCGTGGTGGCGTGTCCTAAGGATGTCCTGGAGCTTAACGCGCGCGAGGTCAACGACCGTGGATACCACTACGCATGTGCTGTCCACTCCG
Source organism: uncultured Muribaculum sp. (assembly GCA_947573015.1). Taxonomy (GTDB): domain Bacteria; phylum Bacteroidota; class Bacteroidia; order Bacteroidales; family Muribaculaceae; genus Muribaculum. The sequence goes on along the minus strand of CANPDS010000347.1, from coordinate 2,069 downwards.
ACGCGTGCATTGGCTGCGCCAACTGCGCTGTCGTGTGTCCCGACGGATGCATTGAAGTATACCGCACCGTCGAAAAATAACCATCTTTTAAAATAAACACAATTAATATATGAGCGAAGAAGTCAGACTGATGAAAGGCAACGAAGCCCTTGCCCACGCAGCAATACGCTACGGAGCCGACGGATACTTCGGATACCCCATCACCCCACAGAGTGAAGTGCTTGAGACTCTTGAGGAACTGATGCCGTGGGACACCACCGGCATGGTGGTTCTTCAGGCCGAAAGCGAGCTCGCCGCTATCAACATGGTATACGGAGGTGCCGCTTGCGGAAAAGCCGTGTTCACATCATCATCATCACCGGGCGTCTCGCTCAAGCAGGAAGGGATAAGCTACATCGCCGCAGGAGAGCTACCCGCCCTGATCATAAACGTGATGCGCGGCGGTCCCGGACTCGGCACGATACAACCTTCCCAGGCCGATTACTTTCAGGCCACAAAAGGTGGTGGTCATGGCGACTACAAACTAATCACACTCGCACCATCTTCCGTGCAGGAGATGGCCGACTTCGTGGGCCTTGGCTTTGACCTCGCCTTCAAATACCGCACTCCTGCCATAATTCTCGCCGACGGCATCGTAGGCCAGATGATGGAGAAAGTGGTGCTCCCTCCCCAGCGCCAGCGCCGCACTCCACAGCAGATTGCCGAACAATGCCCATGGGCCATTACCGGCAAACCATCCAACCGCCAGCGCAACATCCTCACAACACTGGAACTGATGCCTCAGGCTATGGAGGAGATCAACCTGCGCCTGCAGGAGAAATACCGGCTGATAGAGGAGAATGAAGTGCGCTTTGACACTTTTGCCACAGACGATTGCGACTACCTCATAGTAGCATTCGGATCGATAGCACGCATATCTCACAAAGCCATCGAGCTGGCACGCGAGCAAGGCGTGAAGATCGGGCTGATACGACCCATCACCCTATGGCCATTCCCCGACGCAGAGATCGAGCGTCTCGCTGCAAAAGTAAAAGGCATAATGGTAGTGGAGCTGAACGCCGGACAGATGATCGAGGATGTACGCCTCGCATGTCACGATGCGGTGCCGGTGGTACACTACGGACGCCTCGGAGGCATTGTCCCCAACCCTCAGGAGGTGCTCGACGCTTTCTTCAACAATTTCCCTCAGGCTAATAAACAGTAATCTCATGCAACCCAACGATATAATCAAACCCGAAAACAAGGTCTACTCACGTCCGGCGCTGCTCACCGACGAGACCATGCACTACTGTGCAGGTTGCAGCCACGGTGTGGTACACAAACTCGTGGCTGAAATCGTGGAAGAACTCGGCCTGCAGGACAAGACAATCGGCGTAGCTCCCGTAGGATGCGCCGTATTCGCCTACCGCTACATCGACATCGACTGGATAGAGGCCGCCCATGGCCGTGCACCGGCAGTAGCCACAGCCGTAAAGCGACTTAGCCCCGACCGGATGGTATTCACATACCAAGGCGACGGTGACCTCGCCGCAATAGGCACTTGCGAGACAATCCATGCCGCCAACCGCGGTGAGAACATAGTGATAATATTCATCAACAACGGCATATACGGCATGACCGGAGGACAGATGGCACCTACAACACTCGAAGGTATGGTAACATCGACCACACCATACGGACGTCGCGTGGATATAAACGGCCATCCGCTCAACATCACTCCACTGCTCGCCCTGCTACCCGGCACATGCTACGTCACACGTCAGGCCGTACACACTCCGGCTGCCGTCCGAAAAGCCAAAGCCGCCCTCAAAAAGGCTTTCATCAACTCAATGGAAGGCCGGGGCACATCGGTGGTCGAAGTGGTCAGCACATGCAACTCCGGATGGAAGATGTCGCCCGAAAAGTCAAACAAATGGATGGAGGAGAACATGTTCCCCGCATATCCCCTCGGCGACCTCAAAAACACCGTAGAAAACGAAAAATAACCCTCACCTGCGCGGCACATTATCGCCGGCAAACACCAACCACGCATGAAAGAAGAAATCATCATATCAGGATTCGGCGGCCAG
>CANPDS010000346.1 GCA_947573015.1 uncultured Muribaculum sp. | reverse complement strand
AGCATTTCTATTGCTCAGACGAGTGGTTTCTCTCTCAAGGATTGCGCTACGATGATTATCCACGCAAAGGTCCAAAAGTATTTGCCGGCGAATACGCATGCCATGTAAAAGGCAAGAAATGGAACCACTTCTACCCTGCTATCCTTGAGGCGGCATTCATGACAGGCATGGAACGCAATGCCGACATAGTGGAGATGGCAACATATGCTCCTCTGCTGGCCCATATTGAAGGGTGGCAATGGCGTCCCGACATGATATGGTTCGACAATCTCCACTCCACTGTCACATCAAGCTATCTGGTACAACAGATGTTCGCAACCAACAAAGGCAACCGCACAGTGCCTGTCACCATCGGCGGAAAGCCTGTGGCCGGCACCGACGGACAGAACGGGCTGTTTGCATCTGCATCATGCGACGAGACCTCCGGCGACTACATACTCAAAATCGTCAACACATCCGGCACTCCGCAACCGGCCACTGTCCGACTCAAGGGACTGAAAAAGGCCTCCATCATATCTGCCGGAGAACTAACACTCTCACCACCATCGGCAGGGATATCCGATGACGGCACGGCAATCCCCGATCTTGATGCCGAAAACACCATCGGTTCACCTCTGCTCATCACGCCAGTGCATCACACCGTGACACCGTCATCATCCACCACCATCGACGTCACCATTCCACCCTACTCATTCTCTATATGCCGCATCCGTGTAGCACATCGCCAATAAGAGTTTGAAGTCACTTCATGAAATATTGTCACAATTTCTTGGCGATTTCAAAAATATTCATTTCCTTTGAGAAAAGAAACGTGTTGAACTGAAAACAATTTACATCAGACACTTATAGCCACTTCTCTTATGATAACAATCTGGATACTTTGGCTCGTATTAGCAGCAGTGCTGCTAATTGTCGAGGTGCTCACGCAAATGGTATGGACACTATGTCTGGCCATAGGATGCATCGGAGCGCTGATAGCTGACTTCTGTGGTGTATCACTCGAATGGCAACTTATCATAATGGCCATAGCCACAGTAGCGGCCTACATAACCGTCGTTCCATACGTTAAGCGCTGGCACGAACGACAGGTTGCCAAAGAGGGACGTGCCGCACGCACCGGAATGGACGCGCTGCTCGGACGCAAGGCGCTGGTCACCGAGGTGATACGACCCGGAGAGACCGGTCGTGCCCGCATCGACGGTGATTCATGGCAGGTAGTAGCCCCCGGTATTCCCTACGCCATCCCATGTGGCGCCGAAGTCACCGTAACCGACTACGATTCAATAATACTAACCGTCACCCTACCAACAAAGTAACATTTAAAAATCTGTCACCAAAACAATCAATCATGACATATCTGCTCGCAATCATCGTAGTGCTCCTCGCAATAGTGATAATATCAGCTGGAGTAAAAGTAGTGCCCCAGTCCGAAACTCGGGTAGTAGAGCGCCTCGGACGCTTCCATAGCGTGCTAAATCCGGGACTCAACTTCATAATCCCATTCATCGACAAGCCTAAGACCATCTACACACGACGTGTGGAGAACACCATCGGCGGACATCATCTGGTGCGCAACACTGTAACCAGTGTAATCGACCTCCGCGAGCAAGTCTACGACTTCCCTTCCCAGCAGGTTATCACACGCGACAACGTTACCACCGAGATCAACGCTCTACTATACTTCCAGATCACCGATCCCAAGAAAGCCGTATACGAGATCGACAATCTCCCCAACGCGATCGAGAAACTCACTCAGACTTCACTCCGAAACGTGATCGGAGAGCTCGAACTTGACGAGACTCTTACCAGCCGCGACACCATCAACTCAAAATTACAGGTGATCCTCGATGATGCCACCAACAAATGGGGCGTGAAAGTAAACCGCGTGGAACTCCAGGACATCACACCTCCTGAATCGGTACGCGTGGCCATGGAGAAGCAGATGCAGGCCGAGCGCAACCGCCGTGCCGAAATCCTAAACGCCGAGGGCGAAAAGCAGTCGCTCATACTTCGATCCGAAGGCGAGAAAGCCTCCAAGATCAATCAAGCGGAAGCCACCAAACAGGCAGAGATACTGCGCGCCGAAGGTGAGGCTCAGGCCATCATTCTCAACGCTCAGGCCGAGGCCGACGCCATACTGCGTGTGGCGCAGGCCGTAAGTGCCGGCAAAACCGATCCCGCCGCCTACATGCTCGCAATGAAGTATATCGACACACTGCGCGAGATGACATCTGGAAAAGACAACAAGACCGTCTACATACCCTACGAAGCCTCATCAGTACTCTCCTCGCTCGGCTCCATACAGACCCTCTTCCAAAAGCAGTGACCACGCAGCGCCGCACCATCTACAACATAGCCTGACGCACCCTGGTGCGTCAGGCTATCCGGTCATCCATCAATTAATCATCCGGCCCCATCACAATCCATATCCTCAAATTTGAGTGAAATGCGATTGAAGAAATGGCATTAAAATTTGGATGAGACAGAAACATTTGCTAATTTTGTGTCGCTTTTTTAATCACATCCCTCCAAGGAAAGATGCCGGAGTGGTCGATCGGG
>CANPDS010000345.1 GCA_947573015.1 uncultured Muribaculum sp. | reverse complement strand
AGAGTATAAAGATATAAAATTAAATAATTCGCAATAATTTTCATGACTTACTTATTCCAACATGCCCGGGCAGATATTGTTCGGCTAATATGGCAGCCTCACACAATAGGTGCCATATTACAAATCATAAACATCAAAATATCCATCAGCCGGTAATAAACAGCAATTGTCCCGGAACAGATGATTTCTCTGCCACATAACATTCGGTTTCTGCCGTCATAAGTTGTTGCGGAGTGGTAATGGAATCTGTTATTATCTGGCGCAAAAGTTTCCCACGCAAAATTTTCAAACGGTTTGAATTAGGCGTTTTTATTGACCCACCAGCCTGTATCTCTTGGAAATCAGCTTTCCATACCCGAGCCTTCTTTCCCACCATGTTCCAATCAATGCATCGGGATGCATCTCCGGGAAGTAAATTCAACACATCATAATCTTGCTCATTCTCAATCCATGACATCACGCAATCAGTCACTTTATCTATCCAGAAAGAAGCAAACGACCGGCCATCAGGCGCCAATTGATTAGTAAAATCAAATCTGTACGATTTTATTATATCGTCAGGGCGCAGCCAGCCGTAAAGTGACGATACAATACCAACACATCGGTTGGTGATCTGCTTTTCCTGTGCGCTTAGCGATGAATACTCAAAAGCCTTGAATACAACTCCTGTAAATGCTTCAATAGCTATACATCCCGACTCCTTATAAGGAAAATCGTATATCATCTGCCGCAATTTACGGGCCATGGGAACACTTATTTTTACTTTTGAAGCAAGTTCGTCAACCGTCATCGATTCCATACGACACATAATCTCGCAAGCGAATGGCTCAAGGACAGGCCCATGCTGCTCCAAAATTGGGAGAGGCACCAGACTTGTGCATGGCGCCATAGTTTTTGATTCAGCTATCAATACAAGCATAATACAAAATCATATATCATACACAAATTTAATAATTTGTCCGCTATCTTTGGCAATACCTTGGCTACTCACGCTCGGCTATGCTCAAATAAATCAGGCATTACCATCGACATATTCGCACCTTTGCCATCACCCATACCTGTGCATGGCTTCAGCGCTCCTATAAGGTGCCAAACAAGTTTTAGAAACAGGCAACTGAAAAGGGCTGAGCTGTCGCGGTGCGCGATGCTCAACCCTTCTGTATTCTTTATTTAAGCGTTTGTAATCAGCTTAATACTCCTCTTCGTTGAAGAAGAAGTCTTCTTTGGAGGGGTAGTCGGGCCAGATATCCTCGATACATTCGTAGGTATCACCTTCATCCTCCATTTCCTGAAGGTTTTCTATTACTTCGAGGGGAGCTCCCGAACGCATGGCGTAGTCAATAAGCTCCTCTTTGGTAGCAGGCCAGGGAGCATCTTCAAGCTTTGAAGCTAATTCAAGTGTCCAGTACATATAGCGTAGATATTTATTGATTTACTAACGTATGATGCCCGACGGGAGTTCAACCCTGCGTAAGGCACACTATAATCAGATGTCTTTGTTCCAGAACTGTTCGTCGGTCTGATTGTCGACATTGTTGAATCGTGCAAGCACGAAGAAGAAATCGCTCAGACGATTAATATAGCGCAACACATTAGGATCGACATAGGTCTGGTCGGCAAGAGCCACGATACGGCGTTCACAACGGCGGCACATTGTACGGCAGACGTGTGAGGTAGCGGCGCGCTGAGTTCCACCGGGAAGCACAAAATTTGTCAACGGAGGAAGCTGTGCGTCAAACCTGTCAATGACACGCTCTATATATTCCACATTCTCAGCAGATAAGCCTGGACAGCGTGTAATAGCATTGTCGGGATTCGGTGTGGCAAGATAAGCACCAATGCTGAACAGACGGTTCTGCACACGATGAAGGAGCTCGACCGCATCCGGCTGTAGACAGGGAATGGCGAGAAGCACGCCGATATTGGCATTAAGCTCATCAACCGATCCGTAAGCCTCTATACGGATGTCTGTTTTTTTCACTCTCATACCGCCGACAAGCGATGTGGCACCGTTGTCGCCTGTAGTTGTGTAAACTTTGCTCTTTGTCATGATTAATAACTTAGCGTAATGATTTGGGCGGCAAAGATATATAAAATTATCTATTCTGCCAAAACAATCATAAGTATCGTCAGATTTCGTTCGACACGTAGCACCTGCGGACAATTCAGCCAAAGCCTACTTGAACTGATATATAAGAGCAGTGGCCATGGCCGCGATACCCTCCTCGCGCCCTGTAAAGCCAAGGCGCTCGGTAGTAGTAGCTTTCACCGACACCCTCTCGGCATCTATACCCAGATCGGCCGCCACATTCTCCATCATGGCCGGAATATGAGGAAGCAACTTTGGAGCCTGTGCCATAATAGTGATATCGACATTGCCTACAGCATAGCCTTTTTCGCGCAGCATACGCACTACCTCTCGCAACAACCTGCGGGAATCAGCGCCCTTATATGCCGGATCGGTATCCGGGAAATGGTATCCTATATCACGTAAGGAGGCCGCCCCAAGCAGAGCATCGCTCAACGCATGCAGAGCAACATCGGCATCGCTGTGCCCAAGCAGCCCCAGACGATGGGGGAT
>CANPDS010000344.1 GCA_947573015.1 uncultured Muribaculum sp. | reverse complement strand
AGATCTGCGTAATCATCTTATCGGATTCGTATTCCAGTCGTTCAATCTCATAAATTATAAGAACGCCATGGAGAATGTGGCGTTGCCATTATTCTACCAAGGAGTATCGCGTCGTAAGCGTAATGCCATGGCCGAGGAGCAGCTCGACCGGATGGGGCTTCGTGAATGGTCGCATCATTTGCCTTCGGAATTGTCGGGCGGACAGAAACAACGTGTCGCCATTGCCCGTGCTCTTATCACGAATCCGGCCATCATTCTTGCCGATGAACCTACCGGTGCGCTCGACAGTAAGACATCTGTTGAGGTTATGAAGATATTCCGACAGCTCAATGAAGAGGGGATGACCACCGTCATCGTCACCCATGATCCCGGGGTCGGAGCGCAGACCAACCGTATCATACGTATTTCTGATGGACTGATTATACCTAACAACGAGCGGCATGTTTGATCTTTTTAATGAGATATGGCAGACGATGCGCACCAACAAACTGCGTACGATTCTTACCGGGATCGCCGTGGCATGGGGTATCTTTATGCTGATTGTGCTTCTTGGCTTTGCCAAAGGGGTGCGCACGGCATTCGAAGATTCTCCGATGGGGCAGACCAGCAATGTCATACAGATGTGGGGTGGACGCACGTCGAAGCCTTTCAATGGTCTTGGTGCCGGGCGGGCGGTATCGTTGCGCGAGCGCGACATGAAAGCCTTGCGACATGATATATCCGATCGTGTTACTGAGGTGTCAGGCATACTTGAGGGGCCTTCCGTGGCTATGCGCAGCGACAGTTCCAGTATAATGGCGTCTTATTCGGGAGTCTATCCGATCATGCAGAGGGAAGAGCAATTGCGTATGACGAACGGCCGCTTTCTCAACGCCCGCGATGTGGATAATGCCGATAAGGTAGTAGTGCTTGAGGAGCGTAACGCTACCACTCTTTTCGGATCGCCAAAGCTGGCCATCGGGCGTATACTTGATATCAATGGACTGGCATTTAAGGTAATTGGTACTTATGAGCATCGGTGGATTACTTCTGTGTTCATTCCCTATACCTGTGCCAAGGCCATGAGTGGCTTTTCTGATGAACTCGGTACTATCCGTGTAAATGTCAAGGATATGAAGTCGTATGATGAGGCTGAAGCTATTGAACGTGACATTAGGGAGACGATGGGGCGTACTGAGTCATTTCATCCTGAAGATGACAGCGCTGTGTGGATCTGGAACCGCTTTGCCAGTTATCTTAGCCAGCAGACGGCGATGAATGTGCTTAATTGGGTGATGTGGGCTATCGGACTTCTTACGCTGATTACCGGTATTGTAGGTGTGAGCAACATTATGTTTGTCAGTGTGCGTGAACGCACCCATGAGATAGGCATACGTCGTGCTATCGGGGCGCGTCCCCGTTATATCCTCACCCAGATAATACTGGAGGGAGTGGTTATAACAGTCCTTTTCGGATATATAGGCATTCTTCTCGGCACAGTGGCCGGTGAGATAATGAGCCACGTATTCGCCGATGTGGAGTTTATCAAAGACCCACGCGTTGATATAAGTCTTGCTGTGCAGGTGACGGGATTGCTTGTGCTTGCCGGAGCTGTGGCCGGTTTGTTTCCTGCCATGCGTGCATTGAAGATCCGCCCGGTAGAAGCATTACGAACAGAATAATGGCTGAATAAAATGAAAAATCCAGTTTTCGATATAGACAATTGGCGGGAGATTGTTGCAACACTCTCCCGTAACAAGACACGCACATTTCTCACGGCATTCGGTATATTCTGGGGTACGGCAATGCTTGCTATGCTCATTGGAGGTGCTCAGGGTGTGCGCGGACTCATGATGCGCAACTTTGACGGTTTTGCCACTAACTCTGCGTTTATATTCTCAAGCAATACGACAAGAGCCTATAAGGGGTATCAAAAGGGGCGCAGCTGGAGTCTCACACAAGGCGATGTCGACGCACTGCGTGAGGCATTGCCTGATATAGATGCCATAAGTGGAATCGTTCAGGCGCAAGGAGCAGTAGCTTATAGCGACAAGACATATGCAAACGGAAATATCCAAGGCTTCACGAGTGAATATTATAAGGTTATGATGCCTATCCCGGTAGAAGGACGTCTTCTTAACGAGAGCGATGAACGTCAGGTAAGAAAGAATTGCCTTATTGGTGCGCGAATAGCTGCTGAATTGTTTGGAACGGAGTCGCCCGTAGGAAAGTTTGTGCTTGCCAACGGTATATATTATAATGTTGTAGGAGTGGTAAAGCCATCCAACGACAACATACAGATCGGAGGACGCATGGATGAGATGCTGATCTTGCCCCTTTCGGTAATCCGTCAGAACTATAATCTTGGCGAGAACGTGTATTATATCGCATTTGCGGTAAAGGATGGTTCATCTCCAGGTAAATTGCGTTCCAGCATCAAGCGTATCCTGCAAACACGCCATACCATCTCTCCGCTTGATGACGATGCTATTCCTTATTGGGATATTTCTGAGAATTTCGAGCAGGTCGACGGCCTCTTCAATGGCATAGATCTATTGGCTATTTTCGTGGGATTCGGATCGCTCCTTGCAGGTATTATCGGAGTTGGAAATATAATGTGG
>CANPDS010000343.1 GCA_947573015.1 uncultured Muribaculum sp. | reverse complement strand
CATAGCACGCTTGAGGTACTGTCTTGTGCATCACAATACAGCTATGTGACCCTAAGCCCCATATTTCCAAGCATTTCTAAGCCTGGATATACAGCCGAGTTTACACATGAGGAACTCGCTGGACTACCTGAAGGCAAGGTCATAGCATTGGGCGGTATCACCCCCGACAACATAACCCGGCTACAACGCTATCCGTTTGCCGGATTTGCCGTGCTTGGCTATCTGTGGGCATCGCCCGATGAGGCCACGTTACTTTGCCGGCTCAAGGAATTTGACATTAAAAAACAAGTATAAACCAATTCAATATATGCTTCAATTCATCACACACCCCTCACCACGGTTTACCATCGCCGAAGAGGTAAAGATGGTACTGGAGGGAGGATGCAAATGGATACAGCTACGCATGAAAGATGCGTCGTATGACGAAATGCGCACTACAGCCATGGAAATAATACCGATGTGCAAGGAGCACGACGCAATCATGGTAATCGACGACAATGTGGAACTTGTAAACGAACTTCGCGTGCATGGTGTGCATCTCGGCAAACATGACATGCCAGCCCATGAGGCACGAGAGCTACTCGGTCCGCACGCCATAATAGGGGTCACGGCCAATACCGCCGCCGACATTCTCGCCATGCGAGGCATTGACGTTGACTATGTAGGGCTTGGACCATTCCGGTTCACTACTACAAAGAGCAAGCTCTCACCAATGCTCGGAAGTGAAGGGTACAGGTCGATAATGCATGAAATCAGAGATGCAGGATGCGAACTCCCGGTAGTAGCTATCGGAGGAATCACCATCGACGATATTGCAGAACTTAAGTCGACAGGTATCAACGGAGTAGCCATGTCCGGAGCCATAATAAATGCTGATGATCCGACCGACTACACGGCTCGCGTGATCGAACTCCTGCAAAAGTAGGCTTATCATAGATTAATCCGGTATATCGCAATTGGGACAATCCAATTGACTGCCATATACTCTGCTTAGACAGAAGTTAACATTTCTCAGACAAATTATTACTCATCACATTAATACAATGGAAAAACTTATTATCGGAGGCCGCGAATTTACCTCACGCCTCTTCATGGGCACCGGCAAATTCAGCAGTAACCGGCTGATGCTTGATGCCATACTCGCCTCAGGCTCACAGATGATCACCGTGGCAATGAAGCGTATCGATATGGACAACACCGCCACTGACGATATGCTCGCACATATCAACCGTGACCACGTACAGTTTCTGCCCAACACCTCTGGCGTGCGCAATGCAAAGGAGGCAGTGCTCGCGGCCAAATTATCACGCGATGTTTTCCACACTGATTTTCTCAAACTTGAGATACATCCAGATCCAAAGTATCTACTCCCCGACCCCATTGAAACCTTGAAAGCTACCGAAGTGCTCGCCGCCGAGGGCTTCCATGTGCTGCCGTACATTCAGGCCGATCCGGTGCTTTGCAAACGCCTTGAGGATGTAGGTGCCGCTGCAGTGATGCCGCTCGGTGCCCCCATCGGCACAAACAAGGGACTAAAGACACGTGATCTGCTCGAAATAATCATTGCCGAGAGCCGCGTGCCTGTGGTGATCGATGCCGGACTTGGCGCACCATCACATGCTGCCGATGCAATGGAGATGGGTGCCGATGCTGTACTGGTCAACACGGCAATCGCTGTCGCCGGCAATCCCGTAGAGATGGCCGATGCATTCCGCATGGCTGTAGAGGCCGGACGCAAAGCATATCTTGCCGGGCTGGGACGCGTGAGCCATCATGCCGAAGCCTCATCTCCACTGACTTCTTTTCTGGGATAACCACCATCCCCCAAAAAAAGGCATCAACCGCTCCAGAAGTAATTAATATCACTTCCAAATACAACGATTCTCATGAAAATCAACGACATTGACGTACGTAATTATCCTTCGTCAGAGAAAATATATATCCACGGCAAACTCCACGACATCGATGTGCCTATGAGGCGCATCAACCTTACCCCTACAGTAAAGATCGTCAACGGAGAAAAGATGACACGCCATAACGATCCGGTATATGTCTACGACACATCCGGCGTATACACAGATCCGGCCGTCACAGTAGATATCAACCAAGGCATTCCCCGCACACGCGAGAAGTGGATATCGAAGCGCGACGACCTTGAGCAACTGCCCGACATAACATCGGAATATGGCCGCATGCGTGAGTCGGATCCAGAGCTTGATTCTATCCGTTTTGCCCACCGCCATGCCCCACGATGCGCAAAAAAAGGGTGTGAGATCACTCAGATGGCGCTCGCCCGTAAAGGTATCATCACTCCTGAAATGGAATACGTGGCGATACGCGAGAACATGAACAATGAGGCGCTCGGCATACATTCGCACATCACACCCGAATTAGTACGCGAGGAGGTGGCAGCCGGACGTGCCGTGATCCCTGCCAACATCAATCACCCCGAAAGCGAACCGATGATCATCGGCAGCAAATTCCTCGTGAAACTAAATACCAACATAGGCAACTCAGCGCTTTCCTCAGGAATTGAAGAGGAGGTGAACAAGGCTGTATGGAGCTGCTACTGGGGTGGCGACACGCTTATGGATCTCTCTACCG
>CANPDS010000342.1 GCA_947573015.1 uncultured Muribaculum sp. | reverse complement strand
ATTGACAAGATCGCACGCAAAGGTGATAATCCATCCATCACACGCGATGTCAGTGGCGAAGGAGTGCAGCAGGGCTTGCTGAAACTGCTTGAAGGATCGGTAGTCAATGTACCACCACAAGGCGGCCGCAAGCACCCCGAGCAACGGATGATTCCGGTAAATACCAAGAATATCCTGTTCATATGTGGAGGCGCTTTCGATGGTATTGAACAAAAGATAGCCCACCGATTAAACACTCATGTGGTAGGCTATTCTACAGATCAGGCACGGCAACGCATCAAACGTGACAATTATCTCAAATATGTGATGCCTCAGGATTTGAAATCATTTGGCCTCATTCCAGAGATAATTGGCCGTCTCCCAATTCTGACCAATCTCGAACCGCTTGACCGTCAAGCCCTTCGCCGTGTGCTTACCGAGCCAAAAAATGCAATTGTGCGTCAATATGAAAAGCTGTTTTCTATGGACGGCGTGAAACTCACATTTACCGACGACGCGCTTGACATGATTGTTGACAAGGCTATTGAATATAAACTCGGCGCCAGAGGCCTACGCTCTATTGTGGAAACCATAATGATCGACAGCATGTTTGAGATACCATCCTCTGATCTGAACGAATTTACCGTAACTCGCGATTACGTTTTGGAAAAACTTGAAAAAGCCAATTTTGAAACGAATCATTCACAAGCAAAGTGTTGACACCTTTTCATACAATATAACCAATATCCATCCATATTCTGACGCTTACTATCAGGCCTCGGACTTTAACTGACACCGCTATGCCAAAACAGTCGACCCTCCTCACCGATGAGCTTAAAAAGCATTTCGGATTTGACACATTCAAGGGCAATCAGGAAGCCATAATCACCTCTCTTATGGAGGGGCACGACACGTTTGTGCTTATGCCCACGGGCGGTGGAAAATCGCTTTGCTACCAACTGCCGGCACTTCTTATGCCTGGTACGGCAATTGTAATCTCACCCCTGATTGCTCTCATGAAAAATCAGGTAGATGCAATGCGCAGTTTCAGCGAAATCGATACCATTGCCCATTTCCTCAACTCATCCTTGTCAAAAGCGGCTGTTGAAGAAGTCAAGACCGATGTCATTGCAGGGAAAACCAAGCTCCTATATGTTGCGCCAGAATCACTGACCAAAGAAGATAATATTGAATTTCTAAAAACAGTACCCATTTCTTTCTACGCTGTCGACGAAGCTCATTGCATCTCAGAATGGGGGCATGATTTCCGTCCGGAATATCGGCGCATACGTCCGATAATAAATGAAATCTGCCCACGCCCTGTAATAGCGCTTACCGCTACCGCGACACCAAAGGTCCAGCATGATATTCAAAAGAATCTTGGCATGCAGGATGCCAGACTTTTCAAGTCATCGTTCAACCGTACAAATTTATATTACGAAGTCCGGCCCAAAACTGCAACAATTGACCGGGATATAATCCGGTTTATAAAGCAGCAAGAGGGCAAGAGTGGTATTATCTACTGCCTTAGCCGAAAAAAGGTAGAGGAACTTGCTGAAATACTTCGACTGAACAATATAAAGGCATTGCCCTACCACGCCGGGCTTGACCAAAACACAAGGGCTGCCAATCAGGATGCTTTTCTGCTTGAAAAAATAGATGTAATTGTGGCTACAATTGCATTTGGCATGGGAATTGACAAGCCCGATGTGCGATTTGTCATACACTATGACATCCCGAAATCTCTGGAAGGATATTACCAAGAGACTGGTCGTGCCGGTCGTGATGGTGGTGAAGGTCGCTGTATCGCATTCTATATGCACAAAGACCTCCAGAAAATGGAGAAATTCATGCAGGGCAAACCACTGGCCGAACAGGAAATCGGTCGGCAATTATTGCTTGAAACCGCCGCATATGCTGAGTCGTCGCTATGCCGGAGAAAATTGTTGTTGCACTATTTTGGTGAAAAATATTCCGAAGAAAACTGCGGGAACTGTGATAACTGTTTAAATCCAAAGAAACTTGTGGAAGCTAAAGATGAACTATGTGCGATAATTGAAACCGTTGCCGCACTTAAAGAACAATTCAAGGCCGAGCAAATTATCGATGTGATGCTCGGAAAAAATACACCTACTGTCAAAACCTATGCTCAGGACGGACTCGAAGTGTTCGGATGTCTCCAGGGCAATGATTCACGTACACTCTCCACTATCATCCGCCAGGCTCAGATTGCCGGATATCTTGACCGTGACATAGAAAATTTCGGCATTCTGAAACTCACGGCAAAAGGAAAGGCATATTATAAGAAGCCTACATCCTTCAAGGTCGTCGAAGATAGTGACTTCAATGAAGAAGAGGAGGAGCAGGTGATGAAGAGCGGAGCCGCATGTGCCGTGGATCCGGAGCTCTACAACATATTGAAAGATCTACGAAAGAAGATGGCCAAGCGGCTGGAACTTCCGCCATATGTAATATTTCAGGATCCATCGCTTGAGGCAATGGCTACAACATATCCTATCACCATTGATGAACTGCAGAATATTCCGGGTGTTGGATCCGGAAAAGCCAAGCGATATGGCGAGGATTTTGTTAAAGTCATAAAGGCTCATGTTGAGGAGAATGAAATTGAGCGTCCGGAA
>CANPDS010000341.1 GCA_947573015.1 uncultured Muribaculum sp. | reverse complement strand
CCGACTAATTGCCGACAAGCGCCGAATCATGACTTGCTGCAATTTCACTCAGTGGTGAGCGTGTATACTCATACTCCTGTGTGTCATAATCGCCAGGTATCCACCATGCCGTGTGATCACCAGTCATCACAAATTGAGTTAGCTCCTGATCGACAACAAACTGCTTGGTAGCCTGTTCTGGGAAAATATAGCGAAAAGCAAAACCATCGTCAAACACCCGGAACTCAACATTAAGTTTCAGCATGACATCATCCGCCTTTTTCTCCATCTCGACAGTAAGCTGGCGATAGTGGTTGACCACTGAGTCCATCTCACCCCATACGGGAGCCCATGTCTCATTATGCTCTGACTCATGACGAGCTATGACCTTAAATCCATTTGTCATCGCACCGAAATGCTCCATCAGGAAGCCCATACCGGAACTCGCCACGATCTCACGGCCATCATATACCGCACTATAGGTTGGAGTACCATCGTTGATAAGATCAAAATTCACCACAAGCTTACCATCTGGAGAAGTCACTTCGGATACACCGCCAGATGAACAGGCACTCAATGCCACTGCCCCAAGCAGCCATGCATAATGTCGTTTCATGATTTTAATTTTTATTAATCGAATAGAGTTAATCAATTATAAGACACGCAAATTTATACATTTCAATGCTATTTCACAAATTCACCACATAAGTGGCGGTGCTAAATTATTTTCATAAATGACTATTAGGTAGTTTTTAACAACCATTTATAACTGATTTAATTATTTGAATTCTCACGGCTCTCTTAGAGTATGTTTGAATTTAACTGATGTTTATAATTAGGAGAGAAAAACGAGCATATTCTGAGATTGAATGAATGAGTTATGGGGTGCCATAACGACTGAATGAAAGCTCGGAAGATGCCGATTTTTCATTCTAAGAATTTCATTGAGTTAAATTCAAACATACTCTTATATATCACACCATAAAAGTAGGCAAAATTTGCTAAATTGGCCTAAATTTAGTTGTGACAGAGGAGATATGCGTTGAAATATAGTACCTTTGCAAGTTGATTCACTGAAAATGACATTACTGCCATTCCGAAATATTATCAATATCCTGACGCACATAATCATAGTGCTGCTTTTTGTGGTATGCGGATCCAAGACTGCCATTGCCGACAATCTGGAGATAAAAGGCGTGGTTCTTGATGCTCAGAGCCGCGAACCGGTGCCATATGCCGCCGTCGCACTGACAACCACCCCTGGCGGTACGCTTACCGATGACCAAGGCCGATTCACCCTACGCACTTACTCCATGGCCGACAGTGTGAGGGTGAGCGTAATGGGCTACACTACCGTAACCCGTGGCATAAACCGAAATTCCCGCTTACCGATGCTCATAGATCTTGAGCCGACGGGAGTGCAACTGTCAGAAGTGATAGTAAAGCCCAAGAAAGAGAAATACAGAAAGAAAGGCAATCCTGCCGTAGCTTTTATGGAGCGGATAAGGGCGGCACGCGATCTCACTGATCCCAAACGACATGACTACTACAACTTCGACAAGTATGAGCGCATGTCAATTGCCATCAACAATTATACTCCTGACACCACCTCGTGGATGGATCGCAAATTCGGATTCCTCCGCGAGCATATCGACACATCTATCGTATCAGGCAAACCAATACTGCCAATATCAATGCGCGAGAAGGCAGCCACCGTCAACTACCGCCATGCCGATGACCGCGAGCGTGAACACGTCACAGGCATGCATCATGAAGGCATTGATGACATAGTATCCAACCAAGAAAATGTGCGCAAGGTGCTCGAAGATGTATTCCGCGAGATCGACATCTATAAAAATGACATCACACTGTTGCAAAACAGATTTGTAAGTCCGCTATCTCCAATAGCTGCCGACTTTTATAAATTTTATCTATCGGATACCGTAGTCGTGGAGGGTGATTCATGCGTGGTGCTCAGCTTCGTGCCGCACACACCGCAGACATGGGGGTTTCTCGGCAAACTTTATGTACCCAAATCAGATTCGACAATGATGATAAAGAAGATGCAACTGTATCTTCCCCATAGTATCAATGTGAACTTCATCGACGGCATGACCCTAACCCAGACGTTTGAACGCGCGCCTGACGGCACCCGCTTAAAAACATCAGATGATATGACTATGGAGATGTCGATCATTCCTGGACTGCCTAGCCTCTATGTAAGACGTAACACTACCTACAATGACTTTAACTTCACACCTCCTGCCGATGTGGCCGCAGCATTCGACCATGCAGAATATCAGGTAGTGGCCGATGATGCATACACACAGGATGCGACCTTCTGGGATAAACGCCGCAACATACCGCTTGACCGCTCCGAGCAGTCTATATCAACTATGGTGACACGCTTGCGTCAGGTGCCCCTATATTACTGGACAGAACGTACAATACGTCTGTTGGTAAGCGGATATGTACATACTGGCAATCCAAGCAAATTTGACTACGGTCCGGTAAACACATCGATAAGCTACAATACCGTAGAGGGTGTGAGACTGCGCGCAGGCGGCATGACAACAGCAGCATTGTCAAAACGATGGTTCTCCCGCGGATACGTGGCTTATGGATTCCGCGATCACAAA
>CANPDS010000340.1 GCA_947573015.1 uncultured Muribaculum sp. | reverse complement strand
CTAAATTGTCGGCAGATCTTAATCTTCCTGAAGGAATAGAGCCAATTGCTATCATTCCACTTGGATATCCAAATCCTACAGCTGCCGTGCCGTTGAAGAATCGCAAGCCATTCGATCAGATCGTAAAATGGGGTGCATACTAAGACATATTGCCATCTTGGCCTGTATGGGGATTTCTGCCGCGATATTGTCCGGCTGCAATTCGTCAGGATGTACCGATAACAAGAGTTCGATACCATTGGCGGGGTTTTATTCATATACAACGTTGAATGAAGTCACGGTAAAACAGATATCAATAGGTGGCGTTGATGCCCCTAACGATTCACTGATTGTGAATAATTCCTCAGCTTCAGAGGTTTACCTGCCATTCCGGGCGGAATATGATGCAACTCAATTCTACATTCATTACCATTCTGTCGGAATTGATGATCCTGCCTATAACGACACTTTGACATTCACATATAGCAGAGTGCCATATTTCGCTTCGGAGGAATGTGGCGCAATGTATAAGTATGAAATCACAGAATTTACCTCCACATATCATCTTATCGACTCCATCGCTTTAATTGATTCGGTAATTACGAATGCCGACAGAGAGACAATCCGTCTCTATTTCCGGACTTACACCCCTCCAGAAGAAGAGGATCCCGATACTCCAGTAGAATCGGATGATCCGGATGATACCGAAACCTCCGATGATACTGACAATGCATGAATAGCATGACAATATTGCGCTGCATATTAATAGCATTATGTGTCCTGTCGGCAAATGTCGCCATGGGGCAACGCCGCATTACTCCCGTGGATAATCCCGACAATAAAAAAACGGCAGTCGAACTCCCAGTTGTAAAAGACACAAAAAATGGGGATACGCCTGTGCGCCCGGAAAGCGTGATTGAAACCCGTGATATGGAGGGGCGCATAGTACTTGTCGATACTATATCGGGAGTCGAATATCATGATACAATAACAGTAAAAGCGCCGCGCACCATCTATCCTCGATTCGCTGCCGTAACAATAGGAGTGAACGTGTGGGATGCTTTGGCGCGTATGGCAGGACAGCAATACGGTCTTGGGGGCATATGGGCCGAACTAAGCATTCACAATTGGTTCAAACCTATTATAGAGATCGGAGTCGGAAAGGCAGACTACATGCCTAAAGATGAGAGTTACCGTTATTTATCCGGAGCTGCACCGTATTTTAAGATTGGACTCAACTATAATTTCCTTTATAATTCGACACCAGATTACTCAGTATATCTCGGTCTGCGGTATGGAATATCCTCGTTCAACTACAACGTTGAAAATGCCGTTGCCAATAATAGTTATTGGGATGAAAATACGGTATTATCGGTTCCATCACAGCATGCTACTGTTGGATATTTTGAGGTAATAGTCGGACTTCGTGTAAAAATATGGCGCGAATTGTTTATGGGTTGGGAACTCAAGGTCCATAAAATACTGCATCAAGGTTCTCATGCAATGGGTAACCCATGGTATGTTCCAGGATATGGGACAAATGGATCATTGTTTGCCGGCGCTTTTTCAGTAAGTTACACCCTTCCGTTCTCAAAATCCAATCAAAAAGAATTGCCTCCTGGAGCAGAAGAATGACCCTAAATTGACAAAATATTGCACATTTCGGACACAATTGATACATTTGTGCCCGGAATAATTAAATTTAAGACAAAATTGACAATTAAATTATATTAATAATGGAACATATCTCTGAGCGCGTAAATGCACTTGCACCGTCGCAGACTTTGGCTATGTCACAGAAAAGCCAGGAACTGAAAGCCCAAGGTATCGATGTTATCAATCTTTCGGTAGGGGAACCCGACTTTAATACTCCTGATCATATTAAACAGGCGGCTGTCAAAGCTATTGAGGACAATTGCTCATTTTATACTCCCGTGCCTGGATATATGTCATTGCGAAAATCAATATCAGAAGTGTTAAAGCGTGAAAATGGTATTGATTTTGATCCGGCACAGATTGTTGTTAGCGGTGGTGCAAAACAATCACTGTGCAATGTGGTGTTGACCGTTATCAATCCTGGCGACGAGGTTTTGATACCAACTCCTGCATGGGTTAGCTATGTAGAGATGGTAAACCTCGCAGGTGGAAAGAGCGTGGAAATTCCGGCAACTATTGAGAATGATTTTAAAATCACGCCACAACAGCTACGTGACGCAATCACTCCGCGCACGCGCTTGATAATGTTCAATTCGCCTAGCAATCCAACCGGAAGCGTATATACACATTCCGAATTGCAAGCTCTTGTTGATGTCCTTGCCGATTATCCTGAGATCCTTGTACTCTCCGATGAAATATATGAGCACATTAATTTCACGGGATCGTTTACATCAATGGCATCTTTCCCTGCTATTGCAGAACGTACAGCGATAGTCAATGGTGTGTCAAAAGCCTATGCCATGACAGGATGGCGTATTGGATTCCTTGCCGCACCTTTATGGCTTGCTAAAGCCACCTCTAAACTTCAGAGCCAATATACATCGGGAGCTTGCTCGATTGCACAGAAAGCCGCAGAAGCAGCATATACCGGACCTCAAGATTGCGTAGAGGCAATGCGTAAAGCGTTTGAACGCCGACGTGATC
>CANPDS010000339.1 GCA_947573015.1 uncultured Muribaculum sp. | reverse complement strand
TGAAAAAAAATTATCTGATTACGGTTCATCATGGCGTTTAATGCGCCCAGAATCATTAACCGACCAAATATATATAAAAGCAGCGCGCATCCGCTCTCTTGAAACAAAGGGGGAACACAAAGTAGCAGAAGGGGTAATTCCCGAATGGATCGGCATAGTCAATTACGGAGTTATTGCCTTGATACAACTTGAAAAGGGATGGTCGGATATTGCCGATCTGTCGACACAAGAGGCTCTCGATCTATATGACAAGCATCTGCATAGCGCATATTCCCTAATGCTTGACAAAAATCATGACTACGATGAAGCATGGCGTAAGATGAGAATATCCTCGTTTACCGACATTATTCTTCAAAAATTATGGAGAACAAAACAAATTGAGGATCATCAAGGAAATACATTAATCAGCGAAGGACTTGATGCAAACTATAAAGATATGATAAATTATGCGACTTTCGCCCTTATCAAACTTACCTGTCAAGACTGAACCAAATCACCCTATAGATCAAGATAGCGCAACAACTCCACCCAAGAAAGCACCTACACATGATATCGCCGTGCCACTTTACGTAAATATAGCGGTATGGATATGTCGACTGATTGTAGGAGCTACATTTATTGCATCCGGACTTGCCAAGACAATAGATTTATGGGGATTTATATACAAGATCGAACAATACCTTTCGGTCTGGGGCTTACAAATACCCGGAGGGATTGTATTTACCGTAGCCACGACATTAGCTACAGCGGAATTCCTTCTTGGCTTTCTACTGCTCACAGGCAGTTACAAACGCACTTGTGCATGGCTGATAGGTGTTTTCATGGCGGTAATGCTGCCACTTACTTTATACATAGCAATAGCAAACCCAGTAGCAGACTGTGGATGTTTCGGTGATATGTGGGTTATATCCAATACATTAACCTTTGTAAAAAATATAATTCTCACAATATTAGCAATATATCTCATTCTGAACAACGCCAAAACAAATGGGCTGTTCACTACATATAGTCAATGGCTTGTAGCTGTACTGGCAATCATATACATACTAATCATCGCGATCTTTGGTTATAATGTGCAGCCATTGATTGACTTCCGTCCTTATCCAACAGGATGCAATCTTGGAGCAATGATAGATGCGGATGACAATTACACTCCGTCATACACATTTATATATGAAAAAGCTGGAGTAGAACATGAATTTACTGAAGACTCTCTTCCTGATGATTCCTGGACATTCGTCTCGCGTAAAGAAATAGATGATGACACAAATTCCTCAGGTGAAGGTGCCACTATGTTTACTCTATATGATGAAAATGGAGACGATGTAACCTCAGATGCTATACTTAACGACGGAGAGGAGATATTATTATTGATACCAGATTTACGCAACACAGATGTATCCACAACTTATCTTATCAATGAGATAAGCCGACATATATCGTCACGCGGTGGCATAATGGCAGCAATCATAGCGACAGACAGCGATGGTGTGAACATGTGGCGCGATTTATCAATGGCTTCGTATCCGATATATACATCAGAAGATACATCTATAAAAGAACTCGCACGAGGCAATATAGCGGTAATATATCTGCAAAATGGTATAATCCAGTGGAAACGAACTTTAAGTTCCATTGACTCAGAACTTTTCGAGCATCCCACAGCCAACACACTTGCATCATTGGGCTTTTCCGGAAGCACTATCATGTGGACCTTAACCCTGTTTTTCTGCGGCATGGAGTTGCTGTTGTGGATTCTTGACCGTAGCGGCAGAGCGGTAAAATTACATTTTACGCGCCTGAATCAAAAAAAATAACTAAATTTGCATCCAAACGGGAGACTCCCGTCTAACGTTACTATAACCCAATTATATATTATATAGCAACTATGAGAAAAAATGTAGTAGCCGGAAACTGGAAAATGAATACCACTCTCCAGGAAGGCGTAGCACTTGCCAAGGAGGTAAACGAGGCTCTCAATAACGTTACTCCTAAATGTGATGTCGTTATCTGCACACCATTCACACATCTTGCATCGGTCAACGAAGTTATCGATACAAACAAACTTGGTCTTGGTGCAGAAAACTGCGCAGACCACAAATCTGGCGCATACACAGGCGAAGTTTCAGCTCCGATGGTAGCTTCCACCGGTGCTACATATGTAATCCTTGGCCACTCAGAGCGCCGTCAGTACTATGGCGAAACTTCTGAGACCCTCAAAGAAAAAGTAGCACTCGCACTTGAAAACAACCTGACTCCTATCTTCTGCATCGGAGAGGTACTTGCAGAACGCGAGAACGGCACATACAATGAGGTAGTCAAAAAGCAGATCGAGGAAGCTCTCTTCAATCTTTCAGCAGAAGATTTCGGAAAGATCATTCTTGCTTATGAGCCGGTATGGGCAATTGGCACAGGAAAAACAGCCACTCCCGAACAAGCTGAAGACATGCACGCACACATCCGCAACCTCATTGCTGAACGTTATGGCAAAGAAGTGGCAGATAATACCTCTATTCTCTATGGTGGCAGTTGCAAGCCGTCAAATGCTAAAGAGCTCTTTGCAAAACCGGATATCGATGGCGGTCTTATTGGTGGAGCGGCTCTTGACGCAGCCTCATTCATGGGTATTGTAAACGCA
>CANPDS010000338.1 GCA_947573015.1 uncultured Muribaculum sp. | reverse complement strand
ACCATCGACAGCACGTCGATCAGTGAGTCGAACGCCGGCAGGAAATTCTCTTTCACGAGCTGTAGGTCGCGGAAGTAGCCCGATGGAAGATTGTTGGTGATGAGGGTGATCTCGTAGGGGAGTGCCTGAAGTTTGTTGCACTTTGCACGTGTAAGCTCAAAGACATCCGGATTCTTCTTGTGAGGCATTATCGACGAGCCGGTGGTATATTGATCGGGAAGTTTTATGAATCCGAAGTTCTGCGAGTTGAACATGCACGCATCGTAAGCGAGCTTGCCAACAGTAGCGGCTATTGAACCAAGCGCTTGTGCTACGATACGCTCGGTCTTTCCGCGTCCCATCTGTGCGTACACCACATTGTAGTTCATCGACTCGAAGCCGAGCAGGCGTGTGGTCATCGACCTGTCAAGAGGGAACGATGAGCCATAGCCGGCAGCTGATCCAAGCGGATTGCGGTTGGCGACAGCATATGCCGCCTGTAGCACTGTGAGGTCATCGATAAGCGATTCGGCATATGCACCGAACCATAGTCCGAACGATGAGGGCATCGCTACCTGAAGGTGTGTATAGCCTGGCATCAGCACATTCTTGTAGCGTTCGCTCTGGGATATGAGTGTATCGAACAGCGTGGCTACCGCATGCGTCACATCCTCGATGCGTTGGCGCGTGAAGAGTTTGAGGTCTACGAGCACCTGATCATTGCGCGATCGGCCAGAGTGGATCTTCTTGCCGATATCTCCGAGTTTGCGGGTGAGCATAAGCTCTACCTGCGAGTGCACATCCTCCACATCCGGTTCGATTGTGAAGCCGCCGCGCATTATCACGTCATAGATCGCACGCAGTTCGGCAGTCAGAGTGGCGAGTTCATCGGCTGATAGCAGTCCTACCGATTCAAGCATAGTGATATGGGCAAGAGAGCCGAGCACGTCGAATCGTGCCAGATACATGTCCATTTCGCGGTCGCGGCCCACGGTGTAGGTTTCTACATCGGTGTTTACTGTCACATTTTTTTCCCAGAGTTTTGATGCCATGGAGTATGCCGGATATAGTGATGGTGGATTGATCTGAGTGAGAAGGTTATGGAGATGTTATAGCTTTACGATATTGGTGATCATCTCGCCGAACTTTTCTGCCGATTGTTTTAGCATCGGCTCTATCTTCGGGCCGATTATAGGCTTGAGCATTGCGGGGATGTCAACGTCGATAGCTGCTTGTACTTCGGTAGTCTCCGGACCCTTTGCCTCAAGGTTGATTGCCATGAACATCGGCACCGGGGCATTCTCTGCGGTGAGGGCTATGCGCTTGTCGGGCACGCGTTCGCTTACTCGCAGTGTTATCTGGCCAAGCATGTTGTGAGGGATTACGATGGTGTCGGAGGTGAATTTTACTTCACCCATCTGTGCGCGCACTTCTTCGGGAAGCTGGGCCATGAGAGTCTCGAACTTGGAGAAGTCGCTGATCTTGGCATAAATCTCAGAGGCTGCCATGGCTACCTCTTTGGGCTGGCTTGTATATGAGTTCATAAGTCGTATTTGTGGTGTGTCTGAGGGAATTGATATCCTCTCTCTCGATTATTGGGATGCTTATTTATCATGATGGGGAAACCGGCTATTGGATTTCACGGTTTCCCCATCGGTATATTAACGTTCGAGGTGCAGGATTTGTGCGCGCCTATGTATTATGGCCCCACTCTCACTGCGTCACTCTTATGTGTTGTCGCTGACGTTATTCGGCGTTGTGGTTAGGATTCCATGCGGCTGGATCCTTGCGCCATTCCTTAAGGGTCTCAAGGTGCTCCGGACGGATATATTCAGTCTCTACGGCAACTTCGAGCATGGCATTGTAGTTGCTCAGGGTAATAAGTTTCACGCCTGCCTCGTTGAAGCGCTTCACAGCTACGGGGAAGCCGTAGGTGAACATAGCGGCCATGCCGACAACTTCACATCCGGCATTGCGTATTGCTTCCACTGCCTTAAGGCTGCTGCCACCGGTAGAGATCAGATCTTCGATCACCACTACTTTCTGGCCCGGCTTCAGATTGCCCTCGATGAGGTTTTCCAGACCATGGTCTTTGGGTGCGGAACGCACATATACATAGGGAAGGCCGAGTTCGTCGGCAATGAGGGCGCCCATGGCGATGGCACCGGTAGCTACGCCTGCGATGGCGTCGGGACGTTCAAAATTCTCTTGAATGATACGGCACAACTCTACTTTGATGAAAGTTCTCAGCTCAGGATAAGAGAGAGTCTTGCGGTTGTCAGTGTAAATGGGTGAACTCCAGCCCGAGGCCCAGGTGAAAGGCACGTCCGGCTGTAATTTTATCGCACTGATTTTTAGCAACTTTTGCGCAACGAGACTTTCTAACTTTTTCATCTTCTATTGAATTAAATTTTTTGCTTGTGCAAAGGTAGTGGATTGTTGAGCAATAATCAAAAAAATAGCGGTTAAAAGTCTATGACATTTTTCATGTAATGTCTGTTGGATTTGCTACATTTGCACCATATGAACTGATTTGCACTTATTGCCATTTGACATTTCGCTCTGAAAACAATCTGAAGGGTCAGACTCTATGTGCAGGCTCAATTCTGGATTTTAAGAAACTGTTTAAAATTTATTTCACTTTGCTTTTGAGCGTCTTATCGATGCT
>CANPDS010000337.1 GCA_947573015.1 uncultured Muribaculum sp. | reverse complement strand
GATCTCTACGGCTGTGGCTCCGGCCATGATAAATTCAAGGGCATCGCGGCCATTCATGATACCGCCAAGTCCTACAACGGGAATGTTGACAGCTTTGGATACCTGCCATACCATACGGACAGCTACCGGCCGTACTGCTGGTCCCGACAAGCCTCCGGTTATTGTTGAGAGATATGGACGTTGACGCTCAACATCAATAGCCATGCCGAGCATAGTGTTGATTAGTGATACGGAGTCGGCACCTTCTGCCTCTGCGGCACGTGCTATCTCAGTAATATCGGTGACATTAGGAGATAGTTTCACTATAACTGTGCCGGGATATGCGCGACGTACGGTGCGTGTTACTTCTGCTGCTCCGGAACATGTGGTGCCGAAAGCCATGCCCCCTTGCTTTACGTTGGGGCAAGAGATGTTGATCTCGACGGCTGCAATTCCCGACAGTGGTGCGAGCTTTTCGCATACTTTTGCGTAATCATCCGGACATGCTCCCGATACATTGACAATTACGTTTGTATCAAGATCCTTCAGCCGTGGATATATGTGCTCGATGAAATAGTCAACACCTTTGTTTTGAAGTCCGACGGCGTTGAGCATACCAGATGGTGTTTCGGCCATTCTGGGATATGGATTGCCCTCACGAGGATTGAGTGTGGTGCCTTTGACAATGAATCCACCGAGACGGTTAAGGTCGATGAAATCAGCAAACTCTTCGCCGTAGCCAAATGTGCCGGAGGCGGTCAATATCGGGTTTTTCAGAGAGAGAGCTCCTATGTTTACATTTAGATTTGCCATGACGTTATTCCCATGTGAGTTGGTTGATATTGAATACAGGGCCTTCCTTGCATACGCATACATTGCCTTTTACTGTTGGCTCCACACAGCATAGACATGCACCGAGGCCGCAAGCCATCATGTTTTCAAGCGATACCTCGCATTCGGCTCCGATGCGTCGTGCCTCGCGTGCTACGGCTTTCATCATTGGCAATGGTCCGCAGCAGTATATACGTGCCCATTCTTGATTAAGAACGCTGTTGGTAGTAACTACTCCATGTTCTCCCATTGAGCCGTCGTCGGTTGAAATATGTACTTTGCCTACTTTTTCAAATTCATCGAGCTGCAAAATGTCATCGGCACTGCGTGCACCTAAAAGGAATTCAGGCGTGAGGCCTTGGCGTTTCATCTCTTTCCCGAAATATAGCATGGGGGCGACACCTACGCCTCCGCCTGTAAGGAGTACTTTCTCTTCAGGTAATGGCATAGTAAAGCCATGCCCAAGAGGAAGTACAAGGTTGAGTTTGTCGCCCGGTTGTTTTGCCATCATTGCAGCTGTGCCTTCTCCGGCACGGCGCACAAGCAACCATAGTGTGCCTGCCTCGCGGTCTACATTATTTATTGAAATAGGACGACGCA
Organism: uncultured Muribaculum sp.; assembly: GCA_947573015.1. Classification (GTDB taxonomy): domain Bacteria; phylum Bacteroidota; class Bacteroidia; order Bacteroidales; family Muribaculaceae; genus Muribaculum. The sequence continues at coordinate 1,293 of CANPDS010000337.1, read as the reverse complement.
GAAATGTGCCGGGTGAATTTTCCACAGCAACTTCTACAAACTGTCCGGGAAGAATCTCATCCGGAAGCTCTGCCCCGATAGGGCGTAGCACTAATAGAGAATAGAGTGAGTGTAGGCTCCGGTTCTCGATTATTTCGAAGTCTATAATATGTTTTTTCATTGCCTGGATTATTTTGAGCTTGGTCTAAGAGTGTGTTTGAATTTAACACACAAATTAAGATATTGTAAAATTGAAGATTATAAGAATATGTTTCGTATTAATCTTGAGGCCAATTACGGTGCTTTTCCCATCGTTCATCGGTCTCGTAGCCCGCTACGTACCTTCTTCCCGGTGGAAAATCACTCGTAATTGACTCTCAATCTTAATACGAGTTAAATTAAACACTCTCTAAAAGAAAGGGAATAGCTCGTCCGCAAAGGTAGCTCAATTTCATAAAAAATGCAAAACACATGGCTGTTGTCATGAAATGAGAGTCTTATTTTGTATGTTTGCATAGTAATTAAAATCTTGAATTATGTTACCGCTACTTTTTGGAAATATCGGATTGCCGGAGGCTATAATAATATTTGTAGTCATACTTCTTCTTTTCGGAGGAAAGAAGATTCCAGAACTTATGCATGGACTGGGCAAGGGTGTGGCTGGTTTCCGTAAGGGACTTAACGAAATTGAAAATGAGATAAAAGCCACCCCGTCGTCAGATTCTTCAGAAAAAGAGACCAATGCATGATGTTGATGACCTGAAGGTCGCTGACAATGGTGGCGCGACATTTTGGGATCACATGGATGTGTTGCGCGGTGTATTGCTGCGCGGAGTTAGTGTAACTATAGTTATCGCCATCGCGCTTTTTGCGATTATGCCTAAGCTGTTTTCGAGTGTTGTGATGGCACCATGTTATGGCGATTTCTCACTGTATAAAGCTTTCGAGACGCTATCGCTCCATATGCCATGGTTTCCTTCGTTTTCGACGGAAGGATGGAACGTGGAGATTGTCAATATCAATCTGGCATCACAGTTTTTTATCCACATGCAGCTGTCGGTTATAGGAGCTGCGGTTATTGCTGTTCCCGTGTGGCTTGGGTTGCTGTGGAATTTTATAAGTCCGGGGCTTTATCCCCGGGAACGTGCGGGAGTTCGTGGCGCCATCCTTTTCGGAGGCCTGATGTTTTACGTAGGCATGGCTTTGGGATATTTCATAGTGTTTCCTCTTACATTGCGTTTCCTTGCCGATTATCAGCTTAGTACGGAGGTTGCGAATATTATTAGTCTTGATTCGTATATTGATAATTTCATG
>CANPDS010000336.1 GCA_947573015.1 uncultured Muribaculum sp. | reverse complement strand
CAGCTTCGATTGAGCCAACCATGGAATTTATGGAGCGTGGAGGCATGTCTACCTCGACCCGTAATGCTGCGAAAAAAATATGGCCATACGAACTCCCCAATTATAATGAGGAGATGCTTGCGCGTCTGTTATTCTGTTTTGAGAATGATCCAGAAAACAAGGGACATATATCAGGAGCACAAGACGCAATTGGTATATGCATGTCGGGAGTCAACCGTCACTACTATGATGGACACTACTGGCCGTCGCGCATTGAGTCGTGCCATGATGAGAAAGTATTGACATGGCTTGAAGAGCATATCGTGTTAGTTCCTATGTTTCCACGTAGACCAGGATGCTCCGTAGTCGAAGGGAAAGACATCAATAAAACAAAGGTAAGCCGTCTCACGGATGCTGCCGAGCGATGTTGGAATGCAATGCTGGAGTGCGATTTAGATGCATTCGCAAATGCATTCCGTGACTCATTCAACGCACAGATCGCCATGTTCCCGGCTATGATGCAGCCCGGAGTATCGGAATATATTGTCCGCTGGAGCAAAAACGCCCTTGCATGGAAAATGCTTGGCGCCGGAGGTGGTGGCTATTTAGCTCTTGTCGTAGACAAGGCTCTGGATGATCCTGATATAATACGTATTAAGATACGAAGGAACTTATAATTGACGTTTAAAGCAACTTGATTTCAATATATCAATTTAAATCATGGAAAAAGACTCAAAAATATATGTAGCAGGCCACCGAGGTATGGTCGGTTCTGCGATCGTGCGTGAACTAAAAAGACAAGGATATAACAATATCATCACTCGCACACACCAAGAACTTGATCTGATAAATCAACAGGCTGTCAATGATTTTTTTGCCGCCGAAAAACCGGAATACGTATTTCTGGCCGCTGCTAAAGTAGGAGGTATCGAGGCAAACCAGTCAGCCTTAGCCGACTTTATGTATGACAACATGATGTTGGAGATGAATGTAATACATGCAGCATGGAAAAATGGAGTAAAGAAACTCGAATTCCTTGGCTCATCATGTATTTATCCACGCATGGCACCTCAACCAATGCCAGAGTCTTGCCTTCTTACTTCAGAACTGGAAAAAACCAATGAGGCCTATGCTCTTGCTAAAATCTCAGGTCTGAAATACTGTGAGTTTCTCAACCGTCAATACGGGACCGACTATATTTCGGTAATGCCCACCAATCTATATGGTCCAAATGACAATTACCATCCTACACACTCACACGTATTGCCGGCTTTGATCCGTCGATTCCATGAAGCAAAAGAAGCAGGAGTGGAAGAAGTGACATGCTGGGGCGATGGAACCCCATTGCGTGAATTCCTTTATGTCGATGACCTTGCCAATCTATGCGTATTTCTCATGAATAATTACTCAGGCAATGAGACCGTCAATGCCGGTACCGGCAAGGAACTCTCGATAAAGGAGCTTACTGAACTTGTAGCTGAGATAATCGGATTTAAAGGACGTATTTTATGGAATACCGACATGCCCAATGGTACTCCCCGCAAACTTCTGGATGTAAGCAAGGCAAAAGCTCTCGGATGGACATACAAGACAGAATTAAAGGATGGAATCCGACTCGCATACGAAGATTTCCTATCAAATCCTATGCGTGCAGAACGATAAGATTCAGTATGCATAGCATATAGCTATTGAGGGGTTGGCATTCTCACGAATACCAACCCCTCGACATTCATCACATTATGCTTATAAGGTGCGATTTATTTCTTAATATATCTGGATGACACTACATCCCAATCGACGATATCCCATAACCGATGTAAAGCATCGGCACGCCGATTTTGATAATCAAGGTAATATGCATGCTCCCAGACATCGAAGCATAGGATAGGGGTCAGACCCTCAGTCAAAGGATTGCTGGCGTTTGGACCTTGAGTGATGAACAATCTGCCATCCTTATCTTGAGATAACCAAACCCATCCTGAACCAAATAAGTCCACACCACCTTTTTCGAATAGCTTCTTGAATTCTTCGAATGATCCGAAATCACGTGCGATGGCATCGGCTAAAGCTCCGGATGGTTCTCCACCGCCATCAGGCGAGAATGAAAAGAAGTAGAAGATATGATTCCATGCCTGTGAAGCATTGTTGAACAGAGGGCCATGCGCCGTCTTTATTATTTCTTCCAATGGGGTATCTTCCCATTCTGTATCGCGGATCAAGCGATTAAGATTATCAATATATGTTTTTTCATGCTTTCCCCAGTGATAGCTTATTGTCTCTGCGCTGATAGCGGGTTCAAGAGCATCAGCTGCATAGGGTAGCTTTGGTTGTGTATATACATTTACTTCCATAATAAAAGCGTTATTTGGGTGAATTAATAATTTCTTCCCAAATAACGCTCTATGATGGATATTGGTTCAAAGTAATGACCTCTACTTATCCCGATATCGATTTAATAGTGCCAAAGACTGCTGATACCGATACTCCACCTCATACATTTTCAATAAAGCAGCCGAGTGGTAAGATGACTCAATCAAATATTGCATCAGACTAATTTCTCCACCGCTCAATGCCCTTTGTAACAAATAAGATGTAGGAGACTTATCTAATATTGTCTTATAAGTATTGTATTGCGAATATAGTTGCAAAGTGCGGGAGTGTAGAGCTGACAATGCCGATTTTCGCTCAGCGGAGATCTGCTCTATGCGTGCATCTGCAGCCATTGCCTCATATCGGGCA
>CANPDS010000335.1 GCA_947573015.1 uncultured Muribaculum sp. | reverse complement strand
TTTGGCTGTCGACGGAGGTGTGCATACATTCCATATTATTGCCATGCATAGGATGATTATCAGCAGATTGCAGCCAAATAATCTTAGAAAGCCATGAGGACGCCATAGGCAACGGTCGATCAGCACATAGTAATTCAGGAAAAATACTGTAATGAATATTGCTGATTTAATATAGAATCGCCATGCTCCTACATCGTGATGGCGTGTGGTGCTCATAAGCACTTCCGGCAATAAAAACAGGATGCACAGTCCAAGAAACTGGATGATAATCTTTACCAGACGCTGTTGTTTCGGGCTTGGTATGGAGGTAGTTGCCCGATTGGTAATGAAATTTTCGGTCATTGGAGATAGGGGTTGACTTATGATTCTTGGATCGTTTGATCAATGGTCGGTTTATTCATAACGTAGAGCCTCGATGGGATCAAGAGATGCAGCTTTCTTAGCTGGATACCATCCGAAGAATACGCCTGTTACGGTACAGACTACAAATGAAAGCACTACAGAATAGAGCTGTACTGACACGGGCCAATGCATTATTACGTTTACCGCCCACGACGCTATTATGCCAAGGAGCACTCCGATCAGACCGCCCGTTACGCTTATTATCACTGATTCGATGAGGAATTGCGATAGAATGTCGATACCGCGTGCACCAAGTGACATGCGCAGGCCGATCTCACGTGTGCGTTCCGTGACAGATACATACATGATGTTCATGATGCCGATGCCACCTACAAGCAAAGATATTCCGGCGATGCAAGCCAGAAGTACTGTGAGCATGTCGGATGTGGAGCTGAGCATCTCGCTGAGTTCTTTTTGAGAACGTATTTCGAAGTCATCGTCAGCATCTTCTTTCAGTTTATGGCGTGTGCGCAGTATTTCGGTTATTTCATCGATTGCCTGATCTGTGTAATCTTCATCGATGGCGCTGGCAAATAATCCTTGGAGATGATCAGTGGCCAGCATACGTTTCATCACCGTGGTGTAAGGAGCGAGTACTACATCATCCTGATCCATACCCATCGAGTTAGTGCCTTTAGGAGTGAGCACTCCTACTACTTTTAGTGGTATTTTGTTGAATCGGACTATGCGGCCTATTGGATTTGTTCCGTCTGGGAACAGATTGTCAACGACAGTCTTACCGAGAAGACACACTTTAGCGGCAGATGTGATGTCATGTTCGGTAAACATGTCACCTTCTTCTACCGATACTTTACGTATGTCGAGATATGCCGGAGATATGCCATAGACGGTTGATGGATAGTTGTTGTTGCCGTTTATCAATTGCCCTGCGGTATTCACTGAAGGGGATACCGACGTGACGTATCTTGTCTGGTCGCGGATGGCTTCATAGTCGGCTACTTCAAGAGTCTGAGTGTCATCAGCACTTTGCCTTACACCTCCACGTTGCATGTTGCCCGGATGGATCATGATCATGTTTGATCCCATTTCGCTTATCTGGGCTCGGATACTGTCTTTTGATCCTTGGCCGATCGCGAGCATTGTTATCACCGAGGCCACGCCGATGATGATGCCGAGCATGGTGAGGAAACAACGCAGTTTGTTGTTGGCTAAAGCTTTGAGTGCTATTTTGAGAAGGTTGGCTATGTTCATGTCAGTCGTCGTCGCGTGGAAGAGATTCGTAGATGGCTTTTGCAGAAGCTGGATTTGGATTGAGGGTGTCTGTCACGATACGTCCGTCGCGCAGCACAATGTTACGAGATGAATAGGCGGCAAGATCCGGATTGTGGGTTACAAATATTATTGTGCGTCCGCGCGCGTGCAGCTCTTGAAACAATACAAGAATGCTGAATGAGGTGCGTGTGTCAAGATTTCCGGTAGCCTCGTCGGCAAGTATGATTACGGGGTCGTTGACGAGTGCGCGTGCGATCGCCACTCGTTGCTGCTGACCTCCCGACATCTGGTTGCTCTTGTGATAAAGACGATCGTGTAGGCCTACTGCTTCCAGAGCATCGATAGCACGTTGGCGTCGCTCTTTTGCGGATACTGTCGAATTGTAGAGCAGTGGTAGTTCCACATTCTCTATGGCCGTTGTCTTTGGAAGCAGGTTGTAGTTCTGGAATACAAAGCCTATTTTGCGGTTGCGGGTGAATGCACGTTGATTTTTGCTCATTGACGCCACGGAAACACCGTCAAGCATATAATCGCCTTTAGAAGGTGTATCAAGGCATCCGAGTATGTTGAGGAGTGTTGATTTACCGGAACCGGAGGTACCCATTATTGTGACAAATTCCCCCTCACGGATAGTGAATGACACGCCGCGTAGCGCATGCACCTTCTCACCGCCTACCATGAAGTCGCGGCGCAACGATTCCACTTTGATTATTTCGCGGGCATCGGTCGCAGGCGCATCTTTGCTGACTTTAGGTTCGGTTTTTGCCATCTCCATCTGGATTATTTTTTAGCGTTTCTGTTGGGACGTTTTGGTGCGAAAGGACTTTGCTCGGGAGTGTCGTTTCCATCAGGTTCAGACATTTGCGCTGTATCATATGAAATAGCTACGGTGTCACCATCTTTTAGTCCTGAGATTATCTGAGTTACAGTGCCGTTGCTTTCTCCGGTAGTGATATTTACCGGTGTGAGGCGATTGTCGCGAAGCACCCAAACAGTATGTGTGCCTGGAGATGTCTGAACTGTCGCTGGATCAAATTCCGGCAGCCCTTTTGCATCAGGAAATTCGCGAGGAGTGAAGCGCAGC
>CANPDS010000334.1 GCA_947573015.1 uncultured Muribaculum sp. | reverse complement strand
GAGAGTATAAAGATATAAAATTAAATAATTCGCAATAATTTTCATGACTTACTTATAAAGAATTGGATTATGAAAAATGAAATATTATATATCCTTCTGCCTGATTTCGCGGAGCATGAGATGGTTTATCTTGCCGAGGCTATAGCCTCGGATGAATATGCTTTGAAAGCCAATCCTAAATATGTCAATAAAGTGGTGGCACTGGCAAAGGAACCGGTCAAATCAATCGGTGGATTCAAGGTTATGCCTGACTATACTTTTGATACTATGCCGGAGGATTATGCCGCATTGGTGCTGATCGGTGGTTTTGGATGGCTTGGTTCTGTTGCCAATGACGTAGTCCCTATTGTTGCAAAGGCTATTGACACCGGGAAAATTGTGGGTGCTATATGCAATGCTGCCTCGTTTATGGCGAAGCATGGATTTGTCAACAACATTTACCATACTGGCAACGGACTTGAGCAGTTGAAACTATGGGGAGGTGATGAATATACCAATGCTGCGATGTATAGGAATGAGCAGGCTGTATCGGATCATGGAATTGTCACAGCTAATGGTTCGGCAACTCTTGAATTTGCAAAGGAGTTGTTATTGTTACTTGAGAATGATACTACGGAGCGTATCGAGATGTTCTATCAGTTTAATAAGCGTGGATTTTGTGATTTATTTTCCGGTAGCTGAAATGTGTGGATAATATCATTGCGTAAGCATCCGTAGTACTTTCGTCGGTTTCAAGTCTTTCGAACTAATATACATGATATTGAAATAGGTATAAGCGTGAGCACTTCGGATACTGGAATTGCTAACCATAAGCCGGCGACTCCGAATATATGAGGCAAAAGTATGAATCCGGGAATAAGAAATATAATTCCCCTAAGCAACATGTAGAATATGGCTCTGATGGATTTTTCACAGCTTTGATAATAACCTATGAAGGTTATGTTAAGTGCAAATGGAAGTGCGCATAATCCGAGCAGTGGCAATCCTGTTTTTGCAATTTCATAAGCCGGTTCTGTGGAATTAAGGAATATTCCGGACAAGAGTCCTGATCCGGTCCACATTACGGCAGAAATGATCACACCACAGGCAACTGCGGTCAGTATTGCGATATTTAACGTCTGTCTGACGCGTTCCGGATGTTTGGCTCCATAGTTGTAGCTTATTATCGGTTGAGATGACTGTGCCACTGCGTTGCCGATGGAGAATATGAGTGGGAAAAGATAGCACCCGACGCTCAATGCTGCCACGCCTGCTTCACCGAGATATGATAGAAACATATAATTACCTATTACCATCATCACTCCGATTGCAAGTTCGGCAATGAATGTGGCAAGGCCAATTTTGGCCATGTATATGGTATTGCGTATTGTTAGTTTAAAGGATTTTGCAGATATTCTCAACGAATGAAATTTCAGCTTTTCGGAGAAAAATATGAAATATGCCACTACCATGAGACCGGCTACAATACATGACAATGATGTGGCCATCGAGGCCCCTTTTATTCCTAATCCAAGTGGGTACACCATGTACCAGTCGAGAAATATGTTAAGAATAGCTGCGACTATCTGCACACACATTGCATAGAGTGGTGATCCGTCAAGGCGTATTAGCATCATTCCGGCACATTGGAGGTAAAAGAAAACCAATCCCGGCAGAAGCCAGAGCAGGTAGTCTGTAGCAGCTTCCTCAAGGACATGGCTGCATCCCAGGAGATAAAGCAAGGGACGGGTAAATAGCAGCGAACCAATGATTATGATGCCGAATATCACAGCACCTGATATATATGCTTGAGTCATTATTATCCGTGCTGCTGTGACATTACCTTCTGCAAGACGTATGCCTCCAATAACGGATGCGCCTATCCCGAACATTAAGCCCAGACCGGCGCATATTAGAAAAAGAGGTGCTACGATGTTGATAGCTGCAAGAGCGTTACTGCCAACTCCGTGCCCTACAAACATTCCGTCGCATATGTTTAAAGCGGAATTAAAAGCCATTCCTATCAATGTCGGGAAAAAAATGGCTCGGAACAAATGTCCTATTTTACCGTTTTTAAAGTCAAGTTTGTCTCTTTCCATATAATCTTTAACGTTACGTTATGATTATCAAAACTGAATGCAAAGTTAGATATAGTTTTAAATTTACGTATGGTGGAAATCCGTACAAGTCGGGTACTTTTTATAATGAAGTTTGTTTTCGTTATCCAGACTGTTTAACTTTGTAAGAATAGGAGTATTATGGTTATGGAGCAAACAAATTTGAAAATATTGTCTCATTATGAGGTTGGCGTTACAGATGGCTCTGGTTGGAAATTAGGGCATCCACTTCCGGTAACTGGGTGTATGATAATGCTATGTAATAGTGGAAGTTTGGATATTAGTATAAATTCTCGCAGATTTTCCATGACAATAGGAGAAATGGCATTTATTGTTTTCGATATGGTTGCAGTGCCGGTTAGCGTATCTGATGATTTCAATGCGAGGGTGATTGTTTTGGATTTTGAGATATCACAGGATATTTTCTTTCTGGTCACTTCCAACCGTTTTTGGGAATATGTATATACCTATCCTGTATTTAAGATCAGTAATTATTTAAAAGATGTGGTATTACGTTGGTTTGATTTGACTGAATGGGTTGTGACAAATTGCTCGGTAAGTATAGCTGAAAAAGCTTTGCGGAATGATATGGAAAATTTCATTCTGGTAATGGCTGAAAAAGTGGAATCTCATTTTGGATCATTGGGCACGCATCCTCCTA
>CANPDS010000333.1 GCA_947573015.1 uncultured Muribaculum sp. | reverse complement strand
TAAGAAGTGTTGCAAATAAGAGCAAACTAAAAATTTCTATCATTCAGGGTATTGACCGCAAAATTGGGCTCGATTCATTGGCTGAGAGCAAGGGGCTAGAATTCAACGAACTGCTCGATGAAGTTGAAGCTATTGTATATTCGGGCACCAAAATTAACATCAACTATTTCCTCGATGAAATAATGGATGAAGACAGGCAAGCTGACATATTCGACTATTTCAAGGAAAGCGAGAGTGATGATCTAAATGCGGCAATTGACGAACTTGGAAATGAATACAGCGAGGAAGAAATACGCCTTGTCCGTATAAAATTCCTATCAGAACTCGGCAATTAACCGTCTGTTATTTGCATTTTGACATAAAATAACTAACTTAGCAATCAAATTTACATGATATAAGTGGAAAAGAAAGAAAAAGACACGGCAATCCTTTTGATGCACTGTCCCGATCAGCCCGGGATAATTGCAGTAATAACCGAGTTTATCACGGTAAACGGGGGTAACATTGTTTATCTTGACCAATATGTTGACAAGGCCAACGGAATATTCTATATGCGTGTCGAATGGAGTCTTGAGAAATTCATCATCCCTAAAGAAAAGGTCCGTGACTATTTCCATACGTTATATGCCCAACGCTATCAACTCAACTATTCTCTTAAATTCTCATCGCAGAAGCAACGCATGGCTATTTTCGTAAGCAAGATGTCACATTGCCTATACGATATTCTTGCACGTGTTGTTGCTGGAGAGTGGGAAGTTGAAGTTCCCGTCATTATCTCAAATCACCCAGATATGGCGGCGGTTGCCCGACAGTTTGGTATTAGATATGAGGTATTTCATGTCACTAAAGACAACAAACCGGAGATGGAAGCTGCCGAAATGGCATTATTGCGCGAATTAAATGTCGACTTTATTGTTCTTGCCCGATACATGCAAGTATTGTCTCCGGAATTTATTGAACAATATCCTCACCATATCATCAATATACACCATTCGTTCCTTCCGGCATTTGTTGGTGCGAAACCATATCATGCCGCCTACGACCGGGGAGTGAAACTAATTGGTGCCACGTCCCACTATGTGACTACAGATCTTGATGCAGGTCCGATTATCGAACAGGATATTACCAGGATCACACATAAAGACACCATTGCGGATTTGGTAAAAAAAGGTCGAGATCTGGAAAAAATCGTCCTTTCAAGAGCTGTCGAGAAGCATATACAACGTAAGATTCTCACTTATAATAATAAAACGATTGTATTCAGTTGATCGCAGATAAAATTCAGTTGACAGGTTATGATAGCGGTGATCCGATATAATGCCGGTAATATATATTCCGTAGAATGTGCTCTTAGACGTATAGGAGTGCCTTTTGTTGTCACTGACGACAAACAAACCATACGTATGGCCGACAAGGTCATTTTTCCTGGCGTTGGCGAGGCGGCTGCCGCTATGCATCATCTGTGTTCTACTGGTCTTGACCAAGTGATACGGAATCTCACCCAACCGGTTTTGGGAATATGCATCGGCCAGCAGCTCATGTGCCGTCATTCGGAGGAAGGTAATGTAGATTGTCTGGGCATATATGATGCTGATGTAAAACGACTGATTCCTATTACTGATGATTTAAAGGTTCCACATACAGGTTGGGATACCATTGAAGTTACTAATCCTGGAGACATCATCAGGCCGGAATTGGACGGTCATTATTTCTACTATGTACATAGCTATGCGGTTCCAGTCAATCAACACACTGTAGCAGTGACAGATTATTGTGGCAAATGGAGTGCTGCGATGAATCGCGACAATTTCCATTCCGTACAGTTTCATCCTGAAAAGAGCGGGGATGATGGAGCAAGACTCATTGACAACTTCCTAAATATCAACTGATGCCCATGATTGAAATAATTCCAGCAATTGATATTATAGATGGGAAGTGCGTGCGCCTGACAAAAGGTGATTACGACACATCTAAAGTATACTCTGATGATCCGTTAGATATGGCACGCAGATTCGCGGATGCAGGATGCCGACGACTGCATCTTGTCGATCTTGATGGCGCCAGAAGCAATCATATCGTGAATTATCGCACGCTTGAGCGTATTGCCACACAAACCAAAATGATTATTGATTTCGGAGGAGGTCTTAAGAGCGATGAAGACTTGCGGATTGCATTCGATTGCGGTGCTTCAATGATAACCGGAGGCAGCATTGCCGTACGTGAGCCCGAGACATTCCTTAAATGGATTGATAAATATGGGTCTTCGCACATTATATTGGGAGCCGATGCACGTGATGGTAAGATAGCATCTAATGGCTGGACTGCTACTTCCGATAAAAACATCATCCCATTTATACAAAAATATCATAAAGACGGTATTTCCAAAGTAATATCTACTGATATAAGTGTAGATGGCACTTTGAACGGCCCTGCGGTAGATCTGTATAAATCGATACTCAAACAGATGCCTGAACTATGGCTTATAGCCAGTGGTGGTGTCGGTTCGGTCGAGGATATAGAAACCTTGGCTGACGCCGCAATACCGGCTGTAATCGTAGGCAAGGCAATATATGAGGGGCGAATAACATTTAAGGAACTATTGACACTTAATGAACAGGCCTCATGTTAGCTAAACGTATCATACCTTGTCTTGACGTCAAGGATGGCAAAACTGTCAAAGGAGTGAATTTCATCAACTTCCGGGATGCGGGAGATCCGGTGGAGATTGCGGCTGCTTATGATCAAGCAGGAGCAGATGAACTGGTA
>CANPDS010000332.1 GCA_947573015.1 uncultured Muribaculum sp. | reverse complement strand
CCGATGTTCAATCCAATATTCACCAATTTCAGAATCGCGAAGCGAATGGGCCGCTTCTGATAACGCAGATAGGCGAATGGGATGCAGGAATATGCATCGACAGCCACCGCAAGCGCCATCATCCATACATAACTCTCATGACCCTCACACTCCATCGCTCCCGTTATCGGGCGCAGAAATATAAGCACTAATGCAAAAAACAGCGTTGAGGTGAAGCCGAGCGATCCAAGAGAGGTCGAATACACCTCAAGCGGATCCTTATAACGGTCATGGTTGGCAAAACGGAAAAAACCAGTCTCCATGCCATAGGTAAGGATGATCAGCGCAAGCGCCACTATCGCATACACATAAGTTACCACGCCATACTCCACCTCGGGAAACAGGCGTGTATAGAGCGGAACGAGACACCAGTTGAGGAATCGTCCCACTATAGAACTGACACCATAGATAGCGGTGTCCTTTGCCAGTGATTTTACTCCGGCCATAATGTCTTGATTTATTTTAGCGGTTGCTTGACAGACTCCCGGCAATATGCCATTATTCAGCGAAGAGCGATGCAGAAGTATCAGGAGATATGCCAAGGTGGGAATACGCCAGCATAGTCACCTCGCGTCCACGCGGAGTACGCTTGATAAAGCCCTCCTTAATAAGGAAAGGCTCATAGACCTCCTCTACAGTGCCCGGATCCTCACCAATAGCTGTAGCGATGGTGGTAAGTCCGACCGGGCCTCCGTGAAACTTACTTATGATCGTAGTCAGTATCTTGTTGTCGATCTCATCAAGTCCATAGCGGTCAATATTCAATGCCTCAAGCGCATAGCGCGCTATCTTCGGATCGATCACACCACGCCCTTTCACCTGGGCAAAGTCGCGCACACGGCGCAACAGACGATTGGATATACGTGGGGTGCCACGGCTACGCAACGCAATCTCATGGGCCGCCTCAGCAGTGCAGCCCACTCCGAGCAATCCCGCCGAACGCAACACGATGCGCTCCAGCACCTCATGATCGTAGTACTCCAAATGACAGTTTATGCCGAACCTCGCACGCAACGGCGAGGTAAGCAATCCGCTGCGTGTGGTGGCGCCGATGAGTGTGAACGGCGCCAGACTAAGCTGCACCGAACGCGCACCGGGTCCCTTGTCGATCATGATGTCGATGCGGTAATCCTCCATCGCCGAATATAGATATTCCTCCACAACCGGACTCAGACGATGGATCTCATCGATGAAAAGCACATCATTCTCCTCCAATGAGGTCAGTATGCCCGCAAGATCGCCGGGCTTGTCAAGTACTGGCCCGGATGTGATTTTAAACCCAACACCAAGCTCATTGGCTATAATCTGGGATAATGTGGTCTTGCCCAGACCGGGAGGACCATGCAGCAACACATGGTCGAGCGACTCGCCGCGCAGTTTCGCAGCAGCCACAAAGACGCGGAGATTCTCCACAATCTTTTCCTGTCCGCTGAACGCACCGAAGCCCGACGGACGCAGCGCACGCTCAATATCCTTCTCGCGCTGATCCGACGAGACAAACGAATCTCGTATGTCGAAATCTTCCTTATCCATAAATCAATTTACATCTTTAGCGCACACCCTGATGCGTCCCTACGTCTGATGAAGTTCTCTGCTACTTTCCGTCAGCGAGAATGACCGACTTCACTTTCCTGACAATCTGCTGTGGCGATATGCCACCCAGACAGTGATAATCGCCGCGTGCACAAGGTTTATTGCCAAACACGGAGCACGGGCGGCATGTCATAGGCAGCTGTATGATATCGCTGTCCCTCTGACGGTAGCCCTTGAATCCACAATAGGGATGTGTGGCTCCCCATATGCTTATCACCCTCACGCCAACAAGCGATGCAAGATGCATGTTGCCGGAGTCCATAGTCACCATAGTGTCGAGATGACTTAGCAGAGCCATCTCCAACGGAAAACCATGCTTTTTATCAGCAAGCGACACCACATTGGCATATGTCTGTGCCCAACGTCCGAGGATCTCCCTCTCATGCTCGCCGCCGCCAAACAAGAATATCTTCACATGAGGCATCTCCGACAGCTCGGCCACCACTTTCTCCATCATTTCCGGAGGATATATCTTTCCCTGATGCTTGGCGAACGGTGCTATACCTATCCATTTCTCTCCGTCTGCCTTCGGCGGGGTTATGGCAGAGAATATTTCAGGATCGCCTTTCTCCCCGGCGCCGTATATACCGCTGAAACGGTCCTCCACCGCAAATCCAAACCGGTAGAACACCTCCCGATAGCGCGCTCTTGACGATATAAGAGGCAACATCACCTTATTGCGCTTACGGGTCAATGCCTGCTTGTTGCGACGTCCCTTGCGGATTGTATTCACCTTAGCTCCATGCAACATTCCTGCCGCCGACAAGATGAAACTGCGCAACACGCCATGCAGATCGGCAACAGCATCGATATCATACTCCCTCTTCAACCGGGAATAAAGCCGCACCAGATCATGAGGATGCGGATACTCTTTGGCAAAATCCACACCGAGCACCACAAGATTCTCAGGCGCATTGATAAACAGCGATGCCTGCGATTTTTTAGTAAGGAATATGAAACGTGTCTCCGGATTGCATCGGCACACGGAGTAGACCACCGGAATGGTCATGGCAACATCGCCAAGCGCCGAAAAGCGCATGACGAGCACATTGCGAGGAAGTTCATCCTTACTTTTTGGCATACAGCACAGGGTTGGTGTCCGGATCGTTGTACATCTTCATCTGGCGGTACACCTTCAT
>CANPDS010000331.1 GCA_947573015.1 uncultured Muribaculum sp. | reverse complement strand
GCTTAAGAGGCAGTAAACAAAGCAAAAGCAGAAGCAGTAGCTAAGAAGAAAGCCGAAATTGCAGCAGCAGTAGCAGCAAAGGCAGCAGAAGCCGCTGCCGCAGAAACAGCAGCCGAAGAGGCTCCAGCTGAAGAAGCAGCAGCAGAGTAAGTTTTCTTAAGTTACTCCACAGAAATATTGAAAAAACCACTCAAGGGGTGTCAAGCTTTGGCTCGACACCCCTTGCAGTATATATGCCATCGGATAACATATATGTTATTCCTCAGACTGGTTTTTCTTCCCCATAGCCGGAACATGCTCACGAGTAAACTCCTTCACACGTCCGATCTGCTGCTCAGCATTACCGTAAATATCGAGGATCGCACGGTTGACTTCACGGCGCAACTGTCGCCCACGCATTGTAGTGCGGCTATATCGTTCTGCAAAAACTCCGGTAAGAGCACCTAAAACAAGACCTGTCAAAAAGGCCGTACCATTACATTTCATAAGCATATATATTTTAATAATACAAGGATTGTCACTTTACGGCCAACATTATGGAAACGCAATCCTATGCCTATTGTTCCATAATGCCTTTACGACCGAATTTTAACATATAACCCTCGCGACATACAAAATGTTTGCACGACATTAAAAATGCGTCCTCCCAGTCCACATATTCCACACATAGAATCAACACTTCAGCCGATATTCATTATATCATCATCAAAACTATCCCGATTCAAGGCTCGGTTGCGCAAACGGTTGCGATATGAATATATCGTATTGACAGAATAATTGAGCGCCTGAGCGATCTTGACACTGTCCGACACCCCGAGTCTCACAAATGCCAATATCCGCAAATCCGTATTCAGACCACCGTCAGCACCCGGATCAATCCGAGAGTCCTCACGCAACAAACTGTTTACCTGAGCTACAAAATCAGGATGGATATGAAGAAAAGCCTTATCAAACGTATCATAAAAATCACGGCTCTCCTCCTCAGCGAAACGCCCCGACTTAGTCAAGCGGTAAAGCTCATCAGTAGCGCCGGTGGAGATTTTTCTCGACGCGATTTCACAAAAACGGTTAAGCTTATTCATATACACGCTGCACAAATATATAAATTCGCTCATATACACCTCTTTGGCATGATTGGCATTTTCAAGATTCTCACGCAGCACATGCTGCCGCTGCATCTCATAACGCAACCGGACTATAAGTATGAGAAGACCCACAGCCAGAAGCGCCATAAGCCCCAATGCACAGTACAGACGTATACGATTACGACGCGAGGCATCACGGCCCGCTGCTGATATCACGGGAATAGCCTCAGACGTCTGGAGCATACGCATCGCGGCATGACACTCAACAGCACTCGCCAAAGCCTCCTGAAGATAATAATCCGCACGCCCCACATCGTCTTTGGCATACAATGCAATTCCAAGTTGCTGCAACGATGTAACCTCGCGTGTTGCCGAACGTACATCCGCAATTGCCGACAAAGCAAGATAATACATGCTTTCTTCGACATCACCATTGCGCGCCGCCATATTGGAATTAACATCCACACGCTCCAACACCTCACCGAGAATAGCCTTAGCACGGGAATAATTACCCCTCATCAACTCCCATTCTCCGGCATTAAGCAACATCTCCGGAGAATCAGCGTCGAGCATTTCGGCAAGCTCACCCTGAAGATCTGTAGCAACCGCATTCCATCGCTGCTGCTCATTCGGAAATGCCGGATACTGCGCGGCGATATAACTATACATCTGACGCCCAGCTTCAAGCGCCTTTATTTTACAAGACGACTTCATAGTATCAAGATTGAGCGACTGATACTCAACCACAGCGTCATGAGTAAATCCAGCCAATGGCATTTGCTCTATCCTGGCAAGACGCATGACAAACTCACTTTCATCCTCCCCAAGAGCATGCGCCATGGCTTCGCCACGGCTACATTCAATCAACGCGCTATCTGTAAGGAAACCCCTGTATAGTTCCGCTATATCCATAGTAATGGATAATGCCTCGTGCGCACCGACAGTATCACGCACACTTCGCAGTGAGTCAATTCTCGCATTACGGGCAGCCACATACGAATCCCTACGCGCCAACTCCTGATCAAGGCGCTGCAAGATCTCTTCTACCCTATCATTACCATAAACAACCCGCGAGGACGAGCCGCCTCCATCGCAACACATCAACGAAAGAGCCGCAGCCAACGCCACAACTATTTTGATATGTATATATATCTTATTGGACATAATCTTCAAGACTGATTTACTATCTCTTACACACAGGGCAGAACATAGCCCCGAACCACATTTGCGCCACGAAGATAATCAAATTTTCGGTTACACTACACACTTTTCCTCAAACAATTCGCCTGTGAGCCACATCTAAACTCAGCCCCTATAACATTCCTTAAGAATTGAATTTGCACATATATGAATAAGATTTGTTAATTTTGCCATAGTAGTAATTTTCTATTAATCCTTGGCAAAATATTCATCATCGCACATCTGAGATGTTGTCCGAACAGCTAACATCTTACGGATTTCTGGATAAAATGGTAGCATACCTGCACCACGAAGCAAAATCACTGTAGCCAACCGTACGCCAGCTTTTCATATCACAATCAGATTGTACGCTGACTTCTCACCTCAATGTCATTACCATAAAAATCCTATGGAGATTAAGACAATCGACCATATCCCAGCCGGATCACCAATCGCCGGAAACATTGACAATATCGCTATCTTCAGTGATGTTGCCAAAATCAAGGGTCTTGAATTCCCGCT
>CANPDS010000330.1 GCA_947573015.1 uncultured Muribaculum sp. | reverse complement strand
TCAACCTTTTGAGCGATCGGTTATTCAAAAATAAATAAACAGTTGACAATATTGTCGGCAGGTTAATTTTTACCTATGACACAATTTCCAATTGCGAAATTTCGGCAACACTCCACACCGTTTTATTTTTATGATCTTGAATTGTTGCATTCAACTCTCGATGCATTAAAAGATGGGATTGGAAAGTCTCCGTTTTTTGTGCATTATGCGTTGAAAGCCAATACTAACCCTCAGTTACTCGCGGCTATAGTTGAATCCGGATTCGGCGCTGACTGTGTGAGCGGAGGTGAGATTAAAGCGGCAGTTAATGCCGGTTTCGAATCCTCGAAGATATTTTTTGCTGGCGTCGGGAAGGGGGATGATGAGATAGATTATGCGCTTGACCATCATATCGGATGTTTTAATGTTGAGTCAATGCCTGAGCTTGAGCTTATCGCAGAGATGGCTTCTAATAAGGCAGTGGTGGCTAATGTGGCTCTTCGTGTAAATCCCAATATTGATGCCCATACACATCATTATATCACTACCGGACTGAACGAAAATAAATTTGGCATTGCTCTTGAATTGTTGGATAATGCTGTAGCATATTGTCAGAAGCAGCCGAATCTGCGTCTTATAGGATTACATTTTCATATAGGGTCACAGATCACAGATCTTGAACCATATCGACTTTTATGTGAGAGAATAAACGATTTGCAGGATAAGTATGCATCTAAGGGTATCAAGTTTGATCTGATCAATGTAGGAGGTGGATTAGGAATTGATTATGATAATCCTGATCAGAATCCAGTACCTGATTTTAAGGCTTTTTTTGATCTATTCCGTAAGGAACTTCATTTGTCGGCTGATCAGCAGTTGCACTTTGAGCTTGGGAGATCAGTCGTGGCTCAATGTGGCTCTCTTATAACAAAAGTGATTTATGTAAAAGAGGGGTTAGGTAAAAAGTTTGTTATTGTTGATGCAGGTATGACCGATCTTTTACGACCGGCTCTTTATCAAGCTCACCATAAAATTGAAAATATCACATCAACGGCTACTGAAACTGACCGATACGATGTGGTTGGCCCAATTTGTGAGTCTTCCGATTGTTTTGGCGTTGATGAGATTCTTCCTATTACAAGAAGAGGGGATTTGATAGCTCTCCGAAGCGCAGGCGCTTATGGCGAGATTATGGCCATGCATCAATATAATATGCGTTCTGTCCCCGGTTGTTTAGTGGAAGAATAGTCGAATATATCACTCTTGAGATAAACTTTTAACAAGTCCAGACATTATAATTTCGCCCCAATCAGAATAAATTCTGATTGGGGCGATTTTCACTTTCGTGGACTTTTTATAGAGTCCATTATTTGATAATGGAACTTATTTTTTAATTTTAGGACTAACGTAGGGTCCAGCCGGCGCTGGTTTTGAGGTGACTACCGGTTTGCGTGCGGCTACTGGAAAGATTTCACCGTTAGGTCCATAAAATAGCTCGTCTACACAGATACTACGTAGATTGCCTCTCCCGGAGAGAGCCTGATTATGATAGAAAGCATAGCTATGTCCTTTATATTCTACGATAGAACCATGTGATGTATCACACCCGGTGGGATATAGGTAGATGCCTCCATAAGTCCATGGACCGAGAGGGGAGTTGCTTGATGCCCAATGTAGCCTATTTGCTCCACGCCCATTCTCCGCATGGTTATCGGCATATGTCAGATAATATTTGCCATTGTGTTTATGTACCCATGTGGCTTCATGGAAGTCGGTCAATCCTTCCATTGCACGAAGTGGTTCGGCAAGTTCGGTCATATTGTCTTTTAGTCTTGCGCCAACACATCGGCCGCCACCTCCATAGTAGAAATATGCCTGACCATTGTCGTCCACAAATACGCATGGGTCAATCATGGCGAATACATCGTCTTCCATACCTGTCATGTCGAGATAATTATCCAGTACTTTAAAATCAGATGCTGGTTGATCGCTTACCGCGATACCTACACGCCATGTCTTGTTCCAATCGCTTCCGCTGGGATGTGGGAAATAAAAATAATATTTTCCATTCTTATATGCACAATCCGGAGCCCACATAAATCCACCTTCTGGTCGTCCCCATGGAACGTCTCCTGAATTAAGGATTTCTCCATGGTCTGTCCAGTTTACCATATCATCTGTGGAGAAAACATGATAACGGTCCATGCGGTCGCATCCTGCAGGTGGATCAATATCATGTGATGCATATACGTAAAGACGTCCGTCGTTCCACACATGAGCTGAGGGGTCAGCCGTATATAGGTGAGTGATAAAAGGATTATGCGCCAGTTTTGTTGGCTGATAAATGCTCATTTTCTGTGAGGAGCATCCTCCTAAGGTGAGCATCGCAATTGCCGTGGTGGCAAGAAATATTCGTTTCATAACTGTGTGTATTAGAAATGTGTAATTATATATCTACAAAGATACATCAAAAAATCTATATATAATAAAAGCCGTTCCTGATTTTTAGTCAGGAACGGCTATGTGAGTTTTTTCTACGTTATTACTCTTCTTTTCCAATCTGGGGCTTGATGTCATAGGCAAACATGCATACTGAGAATCCCCAATATATGAATGCCAGTGAAGTAAGGAAGCTTATCATTTCCATATTCTGAATATATCCGGCTTCAATAAAGAAGAATCCGATAAGCATTAGCAGAATACCATTAATAAGATAAAGCCACCAGTATTTTCCTTTATGGCCATTGACGGAATTTATTATCATTGTAATGCCCCAATAAATGAAAATAAGCGCCAAAAAGTAGGGGAATATGGCTTCT
>CANPDS010000329.1 GCA_947573015.1 uncultured Muribaculum sp. | reverse complement strand
ACGGAGCAGATTTTTCCGAACTTGCCAAAAAAGAGAGCGAGGATCCAGGCTCGGCACAAAATGGCGGAATGCTCCCATGGTTCGGCACAGGACGCATGGTGCCTGAATTTGAAAAAGCTGCATTTGCATTGTCCGACAGCACATTCTCCGAACCGTTTCAGACCTCCTACGGCTACCATATCGTCAAGACTCTCGGTCACCGCGGCGTGCCGGCCCTCGCTGATGTACGCGAACAGATAATGTCAATGATGCAGCGCGACGGACGTGCTCAGATACCTTACCAAAAGAAAATGGAACAGCTGCGCCAGCGTTTCCAGACTTCCTCGTCCGACTCACTCACCGAGAATCAACTGATCGACATGGAGATTGCACGTCTGGCTGCAGAGGATGTCGACTTCGCCAATCTTCTGCGAGAGTACCACGATGGAATGCTCCTGTTCGAGATCAGCAACCGCAAGATATGGGAAGGTGCCGCCAAAGACACAGAAGGTATAGAGAAGTACTTTGAGGCCCACCGCGCCGACTACAATCTTGCAGAGCCTAAATTCAAGGGATTTATTATTTATACCCCGTCCGACTCCATGATGAATGTGGTAAGCGACTACGTGAAAGCCAATACCATAAACCGCGACTCTATCGGTGTTGTACTTAAGCGCCAGTTCGACAAGGATGTCCGCATTGAGCGTGTACTTGCCGCCAAGGGCGACAACAAGGTAGTAGACGCCGAAATATTCGGTGGCGAACGCCCCAATCTCCCTGGCAAATGGAAATGCTGGATGATGTGGGAAGGCCGTATGATAGATGCCCCAGAAGAGGCTGCCGACGTGCGCGGAGCCGTCACTACCGACTATCAGTCCGCGCTCGAACAGCAATGGATAGAGCAGCTTAAGGCCACCCACAAGGTGAAAATAAACAATAAAGTCCTTAAAAAAGTAAAAAAATAATACCCGTCCAAGGTATATATCCACATAAAGGCCTGGCTATTTCGTCAAATGATGAAATAGCCAGGCCTTTCTCTTGGGAAGTTCAGTAGAAAATTCGTAAATTTGGGGCTTGAATGCATTGCAGCATTCTGTTTGTCCAGATGCCAGCTATGCCTCATTGCCATATAATGCAACCGCCATATCACTTCTTCGCCATCGCCATCTGCCTATACACGATGCTACTGTCATCGTGCGGGAGCGACCGTTCCGGATCGCTGCCTGCGGATGTGCTTGTCAGAGTGGGTGATGCCGAGCTTACAATATCCGAACTTCACAGTGCGATGCCTTTCGGACTTTCTCCATCCGACAGCACCGCATGGTGTAAAAGTTACATTAACAATTGGATCGAACGTAAAGCGGTTGGATTAGTGGCCGCCCGCAATATTGCCGATACGCGCCGTATCGACCACATGGCCGAAGAGTACCGTAACAATCTGTTGATATGGGAATACCGCAATCAGATGGCTGCGCAGCAAAAGCCCACACCCTATTCCGACGATACACTTCGCGCGGAGTATGACCGGAATCCATCCCTGTATCGCTGCACACAGCCAATGCTCAAAGGCATATTCCTTTCAGTCGACAAGAAAAATCCACATCTGGCCAATATGCGCCGTTGGAGCCGTTCTACAACAGAAGCGGATCTCGAACGACTTGAAAAGGAGAGTCTTGACCCGGATGTGGATTACCTCTACTTTCTTGACCGCTGGATTTCATGGGCCGACATTGCTTCGCGTGTACCTGGTGGAGTGGATATCGATCCTGAGAAGCATTTCACTCTCCATCCAGGGTTTGAGACAACCGTTGGCGACAGGATCTACATGCTCTCCGTTGACAAATACCTGGCTCCCGGCGCGCAGATGCCATTTGATATGGCACGTGAATCGGTAATAGGAACCCTTAATGCTGTGGGAGCTGCCGCTTACGACAGAAAATTGCGGGATGATTTGGTGACGAGAGCATATCAGCTTGGGATAGTCACTCTATCTCCACTGATTACCGATCCGGTGACAACCGATACCGGCAAATGATTTTGAAATAAGTAAAAACAAACTTTAAATATCGCTTACTAAAGTGAAAATATCAAAGCTTATAATCGCAGGAGCATTTGGTGCCATGGCTATCATGGCCGGAGCACAGAACAATATAATCGAAGAAGTCGCATGGTGGATCGGCGATCAGCCCATCTATAAAAGCGAGATAGAGGAAGCATATCAGACAATGCAGTCGCAGCATAGCGATATCGACGGTGATCCATATTGCGTGATCCCCGAGCAGCTTGCCGTTGAAAAACTGTTTATACATCAGGCAGAGATCGACTCCGTATCTATTCCTGACAATCAGGTGATGCAGATGGTCGATCAGCAGATCAACTATCTGATAGCCAACCTTGGCACTCAGGAGAAGGTAGAGGAGTTTTACCATCGTCCTATGCCTGAGGTACGTGAACAGTTGCGCGACATGATCCGTAACCATCAGATGGTAGAGGAGGTGCAAAGCTCGCTTACCAAAGATGTAAAAGCCACACCTTCCGATGTACGCCGATATTTTGCATCCCTACCCAAAGATAGTGTACCGTTTGTACCTCTTCAGGTAGAGGTGCAGATCATGACCCTCAATCCTGTGATCCCACGTGAGGAGATTGATGAGGTGAAAGCGCGTCTGCGCGACTACGCTGAGCGTGTCAACAAGGGTGAGAGCGATTTCAGCACACTCGCTATTCTTTACAGCGAGGATGGCAGCAGCCTCCGCGGTGGCGAACTTGGCTTTATCGGGCGCGCCAACCTCGAGCCGGAATATGCTGCCGTGGCGTTCA
>CANPDS010000328.1 GCA_947573015.1 uncultured Muribaculum sp. | reverse complement strand
GATTTTACCGGCAACGATATGGTGATCGGCTTCAGCGCACCATATCTTATCGAGATCATCAATACGATCTCTACCGAGAATGTGCTTCTGAAACTTTCTGATCCGAGCCGTCCCGGAGTATTTGTTCCCGCCGAGCAGAGTGCGGATTCCGATCTGCTCATGCTTCTCATGCCAATGACTGTTTCGGAATTCTGATAATCAGTATTCCGCAGATACCAGATACATCCAAAAAAAATGAATCTTGTACTCAATCGACCGATAGTATTTTTCGATCTGGAGACCACCGGCACCAGCATAATGCGTGACCGGATAGTAGAGATCTCCATAATAAAGGTAATGCCCGATGGCTCGGAGGTGCAGCGTACTATCCGTGTCAATCCGTGCATGCCAATCCCGGCAGAGGCTACAGCCATTCATCATATCACTGATGCAGATGTGGCCGACGCTCCGACATTCAAGATGATCGCCAATGAACTGATGGAACTTTTCGACAATGCCGATATTGCCGGATTTAATTCCAACCGTTTCGATGTTCCGTTGCTGACCGAAGAATTTCTGCGTGCCGGCATACCGTTCGACCTGTCGAAGCGCCGGTTTGTAGATGTGCAGACGATCTTCCACAAGATGGAGCAGCGCACGCTTATCGCAGCATATAAATTTTATTGCGGGAAGGATCTCACTGAAGCTCATTCGGCAAATGCCGACACTCGGGCCACATATGAGGTGCTGAAAGCACAGCTTGACCGTTACGATTCGCTGAAAAATGACATAGACTTTCTGGCAGAATTTTCCACTCAGAACAAAAATGTGGATCTGATGGGCCGCATTATACGCAATGATGCCGGGAAGGAAGTGTTCAATTTCGGAAAATACAAGGGTCAGCTTGTCGAGGATGTGTTCCGTCGTGACACCGGCTACTATTCATGGATGATGCAGGGAGAGTTTCCGGCCAATACAAAACAGGTGATCACTGCCATAAAACTTCGTGTAAAGTAATGAGCCTCGCAGGTAAGCATATCATACTTGGTATCACCGGCGGCATAGCTGCATATAAATCGGCGCTATTGGTGCGCCTGCTTGTAAAGGCAGGTGCGGAGGTGCAGGTGGTGATGACTCCCAACGCCAAGGAATTCATAACGCCCGTCACGCTCTCCACGCTTAGCGGCAAGCCGGTGATAAGTGAGTTTTTTACCGCGAATACCGGAGAATGGCACAGTCATGTCGATCTTGGGCTATGGGCAGATGCTATGGTTGTGGCTCCTGCAACGGCATCGACCATAGGGAAAATGGCCAATGGGGTAGCTGACAATATGCTTGTAACGACATATCTGTCATCGAAAGCCCCAATATTTGTGGCTCCGGCGATGGATCTCGATATGATGGCCCATCCCTCTACTACGCGTAATCTTTCGTTGCTGCGGTCGTATGGCAACCATATCATAGAGTCGCGTGCAGGTGAGCTTGCAAGCCATCTTACCGGCAAGGGACGTATGGAGGAGCCTGAGGCTATAGTGGAGGTGTTGCGTGCTTATTTCTCACGTAAGGATGACCTTGCCGGAAAAAAGGTGCTTATTACTGCCGGACCGACCTTTGAGCGTATCGATCCGGTGCGCTTTATAGGCAATTACAGCACCGGCAAAATGGGGTATGCCATAGCTCAGGAGGCCGCCGGACGCGGAGCAGAGGTTACGCTTGTCAGTGGACCGGTGAGCATTCCTGCTCCTGTACATCCCAATATCCGTATTGTCAATGTAGAGTCGGCGCAGCAGATGCTTGATGCCTGTGAGGAGGTGTTTCCGACGGCCGATGCCGCCATTATGTGTGCAGCCGTGGCCGACTATGCGCCTGTGGCACCTTCGGCCATCAAGATCAAGCGCGAGGGTAACGAACCTCCGGTGATTCATCTGGTGAAGAATCCTGATATAGCGCGTGCTCTGGGTGCGGCTAAACGTCCTGGACAGTTGCTTGTGGGTTTTGCATTGGAGACAGATCACGAGGGTGATAATGCCCGTGCTAAGCTTCAGGCAAAGAATCTTGATATGGTTGTGCTTAATTCTTTGCGTGATGCCGGCGCCGGTTTCGCTACCGACACCAACAAGATCACAATCTTTACGGCCGATGGCCGCACTGTACCGTTCGAATTGAAGGATAAGCGTGCGGTAGCATCGGATATTATCGACACCATGCTCTCTCTCTGAATTGATTATGAAGCATATTCTCCTCATACACCGGATGTTGGTCAGCACTGTCTTATTTGTGCTGGCGGCATCGTATTCGCCGGTTTCCGCGCAGGAACTTAACTGCAAGGTTGAGTTTGACTTCTCGCAGGTGCCGGGTACCAATACAGCAGTGTTCTCTACTCTTCAGGAGGCGATATCCGAGTATATCAATACACGCAAGTGGACCAATACCCAGATCTCACCCAATGAGAAGATCGACTGCACGCTCTTTTTTGTGGTTAAAAGCTATGAGGATCCTCATATTACCGGGGAGTTGCAGATACAATCCTCACGTCCGGTCTACAATAGTAACTATACCTCCACCATCATCAATTTCAAGGACACCAAGGTTGAGTTTGACTATTCGCAGGGCGAGCCGCTGATATTCTCGGAGAATACAATGGAGAGCAACCTTACGGCTATCATCAACTATTATGTCTACCTGATTCTGGCTATGGACTTTGACAGTTTCTCTCCGCGTGGAGGAGATCCCTATTGGGAACGTCTGAACACAGTGGTGCAGATGGCTCAGTCGGCCGGTGAGAGCGGATGGAAGTCGTTTGAGGATACGAAGAACCGTGCGG
>CANPDS010000327.1 GCA_947573015.1 uncultured Muribaculum sp. | reverse complement strand
GGGCGTATAGATCAGCAGGAGGCTGCGGCCAGAGCGAAAGAGATTGAAGCCAACTATGCTGAGGCCTATTGGCAGTCGCGTATCAATAAGAATAATTATCGTCGTCCGATTGGTTCGGGTAAAGGTGGAAGTGGCGACGGTAGAAGATACTATGGCTCTCTTCCCGATAAGGATGGTAACAGTGTGGCATATTACTCAAAGGCCGACTACGAGGCGGCATTAAATGAGTCATGGCGTGGCATCGATCCTGACAGAACACAGACAACGATAACCACACAAGGACGTAAGACAAAGACTACTGAACAGGCTAAAGCTAAATCTTCTGGAGAAAAAGCAGGAGAAGCAATGAGCGGTAGCAAGAAGCCCAAGCAGGAGACAGCCGGGGGGAGCAGTTCGGGCGGGAGTAAACCTAAAAAGAAAACTAATGTAACATGGAAATAATGCGTTATGGCACAAGATATTAAAAAACCGCTTTATACTTTATATGAGTCTCTGAAGGGGGATAACTACGACGTTCCGGACACATACGAGTCGTTTGAACGCACTCTTACAGCAAAAGGGGATGAGGGGACTACAAATCGAATGACGCTTTATAAGTCTCTTAAGGCTGATAATTACGATGTTCCTGACACGTACGAGTCGTTTGCTAATACGTTGTTTGCTCCAGCGCAGCCCCGGCAGACCTCGGCACCCGTCGCTGAACGATCGGCTGAGGTGTCCGGCGACAGTGGCCCGGCGGATGGCGGCGGGTGGAAGCCTACACCGTTGCAGAGATCGCTTGCAATGGCATCGGTAGATGCAGCTAATGGTGGCGATGGGGGGATCGGTGCGATTATGGATAGTGGCATTCAGGGTGCGGTGGATCGCTTTGCAAAGAATGGCAAAGAGGCTGTGGAGAATCTACGGCGTCTCGTAGAGTCGGAAAGTGCCGATGGTAACCGTCGACAGCGTGCGGCAGAGATGCAAGCCCGTATGATGGGTACACCCGTGGGTCTTGCCGGGCTAACACCGCAGAGCGCGATAGGCACAGAGGGAGGCTCTGAGGGCGATGGTGGCACTGTGCGCCACAGTCTGAGAGGCCCGGTTGCAAACGGGGTAGTACGCGGAGATGATGGCGAGTTGCATACACAGTGGCTCATGCCCGACGGAGGACTTACTACAGATCTGCTTGAGGCTGACAAATCGGCAGCCATATCCCGCAAGGCACGTCTCGAAAGGGAGTTTGTGGGGAGAATGAAAAGCAACGGACTCGATCCTGACAATCCGGATGATGTAGACCGTCAGAGCATACGTGACCGGATGGAGAGGGTCAACGACGAACTCAGAACGCGCAATAAGGAGGAGCTGCAGGATGCATATTCCCTGAAAGATGGGGAGAGTGCGATGAACTACTTCTTCCGCATTCTCGGATCGAACCCCAATACGCAGACGGCATCTGTGAACCGTGGCGTTTCTCTTTATGATGATTCGCTGAGGGATTCTCAGATGAATGATCTGATTGCGGAGCAGCGATTGCTGGGTGATGCGGAGAAATCGCATGAGGCGTCGGGGTTGAAGCGCGGCGACGGACTGTTGGATTGGCAGAACGTAGTAAATTTCGGCAAGGGTGTCCGCGATGTCGGTCTTGACGTAGATACATACGCCGGAGGCACCAGAAATATGCATGCGATGGGGCGTGTGTGGCGTCTTAAGTCGAAACTTGAGTCGGGCGAGAGTCTGACAGATGGGGAGCTGAGGCTTGCAGAGGCGATGATGCTCAAGAGGGGGGCACCACAGGATATGCCGCATGGTTATAACGCAGGACGTACGACAGCCGAGATGGCGCGTTTTATGATACAGATGATGGCAAATCCGACGAGCGGGTTTGCCAAGGTTCTTGCAGAGAGGGCATGGAAGCGTTTCGGCGAAAAGGGGTGGAGGGCATGGTCCGGCAAGATATTGGGGACTATTGCCGGCGATGTGGCATCTTCGGCTTTTCTGGCCAATACGCTGCAGGTTCCGGCTACGCTCGGTGATGCTACGGAGCGCCATATTGGCGAGGTGTTAGTCGGCGATGACGGTTCGGTGTCGTTTGTCGGAGGTACTGGCCTTGGTAAGTCGTTGCTGAAAGCTGATGGCGCTGCTACAATTGAGAACTATACTGAGATGCTCGGCAATCATCTTGGCGTTATCGGCAGTTACATATCCAAAGGTGCTGGCAAGGGTGTGCGCCGTCTTGGCGGAGGCCGTCTGCTTGACAGCGTGACAGAACTTGCAACGCGTGTAAAGGGTACGGATTGGGCCAAAGGTATTGCTAATTTTGAACGCAAGGCGCAGTGGAACGGCTCTTTGGGTGAGATCCTTGAGGAAGAGGCCGGAATTATCCTGAACTCGGCATTGGTCGGGGATAACCAATTCAGTGATCTGTGGAATAAGGATCAGCAGATAGATATTGCCCTTGGTGTCGGTGTATTCGGTGCTTTCGTGTCGGGAATAAAGAGTGTGGGCTATCCGGTAGGCCGCTATCGTGCCCGGTGTGGTGTCGAGACTCAGGATCGCATCGGGCGGTGGCGCTTTCAGGATGATTGGGATGAGATCAGCGGTGCCATAAACGGTGCGGCTGACGGCGAGCTGTCGGGTGTGGTGAGTGCCCTGATCAGCGAGCATGCCGATTCGCCCGAACAGGCTAAGGCGATCGCTAACTATGCGTCGGCTTTAGTGCGTGCCCGTGGCTATAATCTTGCCGAGGCGGCGATGCACGATAATGTAGATAATCCGCAGGATGCGCAGGATGTCGAGGATTCGTTTGAGGATGGCTACGAGGCT
>CANPDS010000326.1 GCA_947573015.1 uncultured Muribaculum sp. | reverse complement strand
GCTGACGTTCGAGGTGAGTCCACATTCGGGTAAGGCGAGGAAGAAGATATTGATATTGAGCCAGCTCTACCTGTGTCTTGGCATTTGCTGTCTGGGCACGTTTTGCAAATATATCGAGAATCAGGCTTGTGCGGTCGAGAATCTTGACTTTCAGTTCGCGTTCGAGATTGGCTACCTGTTTTGTGGTAAGCTCATCGTCGAAAATCACCAGTCCGATTTCATTATCTTCAACATACTGGCGGATCTCGTCGAGTTTCCCTTTGCCTACGAAAGTGCGTGGATTGGGATAGTCAACGCGTTGCAGAAACCTGCGTTCAGTCACAGCTCCGGCTGTATCGGCCAGAAATGCGAGTTCGTCAAGATATTCGTTGGCCTTGGCTTCCGGTTGCTGTGGCGTTATGAGTCCGACGAGCACTGTGCGCTCGGAAGTCGGTGTTGATATAACGTTTTCTTTCATCTTGGTCTGCTTTTGTTTAGGAAAAGGCCTGCTCACTCTCCATTGAGTAGACGTGAATATTCTTTTGGAGAGTTTATTATGCGCAGCCCTTCATTAAATGTAGGGCTTTCGAGATTTGTTATCCTGTAGTACGATCCTGAGTCATAGAGATCACGGGCCAGAAGAGCTTTGACCACCATGGTAATGTATGCGCGGCTCTTTTCATATTCTTCCGGGCGCATTTCCACTCCATCGGCAGTGGCGCTTTCTGTAAGTGAATTCAGCATTTCGTCGGTCACGGTGAAGTGTTCGGCAAATGATTTTTCATCAGGATATTTCTTTAGCAGCTCGCTGCGGTGTGCATCGATATAGCCGATTGTATATCGTACGATAAGACCCTTTGCCATTATGTCGCGATAGTAGGGGGTGAACCATGCTGTGTCGAGCGGCACAGCCACGTCGGGCATCACGCCTCCTCCGCCATACACGGTACGATGTTTCTTCAGTGTTGTGAACCGCAGGCTGTCGGGCATTACCTTGCGTAAGCTGTCGGGATGCATCAGCTCGCCGGAGTCAAAACGTTTCTTTATGTCGAGGGCATAGTCGTCAAGGTCACCTTTTACGTAGGGTTTCTGAATGCATCGTCCGGATGGCGTGTAATATTTTGCCACGGTAAGGCGTATCATCGATCCATCGGGGAATGGGAACGGACGCTGCACGAGTCCCTTGCCGAATGTGCGTCGGCCCACGATCACTCCTCGGTCATGGTCCTGAATAGCTCCTGAGAGGATTTCGCTAGCCGATGCCGAATATTGGTCGACCAATACTACCACACGTCCGTCGCGGAAGTCACCGTTGCGTGTGGCACGGTATGAATGGCTTGGCGTGTTGGGCCCGTCGGTATATACTATCATATCACCATCATTCAGGAAGTGGGCTGCAATCTCTTGAGCAGCATTGAGATAGCCGCCGCCGTTGCCCTGAAGGTCGATGATCAGATTTTTCATGCCTTGTTTTTTGAGCCTGCCGAGTGCTTCGGAAAACTCTTTGGGCGTTTGCTCAGCAAAGCGTGATATGCGTATGTAGCCAGTGGTAGGATCGGCCATATAGCTTGCGTCGACACTGTATATGGGAATATCGGCTCGTGTGATGGTGAAGTTGATGAGGTCGGGCACATTATGACGCAGAACCTTTACGTTGACTCTCGTTCCCTTAGGTCCGCGCAGACGTCGCATCACATCAGAATTTTTCATCTTCACGCCTGCGATTACCGTGTCGTTGACTTCGATGATGCGGTCACCGGGGAGAATACCCACGCGCTCTGATGGGCCGCCGGATATGGTTGAGATGACATACAGCGTGTCGGAAGCCATATTAAATGAGATACCTACTCCTGAAAAGTTGCCATTGAGCGGCTCATTCAGTTCCTTTGTCTCCTCAGGGGTTGAATATGCCGAGTGCGGATCGAGAGTCTTCAGCATGGCTCGTATCGCTTCATCGACTATGGTGTCCTGATCTACCGGCTCAACGTAGTAGTGGGATATCAATTCTTCGGCGAGCTGCAATTTGCGGTCAGGAGTAAGGCCGCTCCTTTGTGCTGAAGCCGACAAGCCCGAGCAGGCCAATATGGCTGCTGATGATAATATGGCGAACAAACGGTGTCTCATAAAAGTCTTGTTAAAGTATGGTTTAAGTAGCTGTTCAAGAACAGCCATAACAAAAAAAATTTTGAACCGACACTTACATTAATTAATAATGTTTATCCGGGGCAGAGAGTTCGCTCATCGGAGCATCCGGAACAAATTGGCTTATGTCGTATCCGCAACGGGCAAGGTCGCGTACCATTGTGGAGCTTACATATTGCAATTCTGGCAGTGTGTAGAGCAGCACTGTTTCTATTCCCGATATGCGCCGGTTGGCATAGGCGAGATTGCGTTCATACTCATAGTCTCCTACCGTACGCACGCCTCTCAATATAAACTGTGCACCATATTTGGCAGCGACATCCACGGTGAGTCCGTCGTAGCTTGTAACTTCCACTCTGGGTTCGTCGCCCATTACTTTTTTGATATGTTCCACACGTTCTTCCGTGGGCTTATATGCACGCTTGGCATCGTTGATACCTACAGCTATTATTATGCGGTCAAATAGTTTGAGCCCACGGTCGATTATCGACAGATGGCCTATGGTGAAGGGGTCGAATGTGCCTGGATATATGGCTACACGATCATGAAATCTGGGAGTCATCTTCTACTACAAGATTGTCTATGATGAAATTTTGGCGTTCGGAAGTGTTCTTGCCCATATAGAATTCCAACAGTTCTTCTACGGCGTCTTCCTTGCGGAGAGTGACGCGGTCGAGGCGTATG
>CANPDS010000325.1 GCA_947573015.1 uncultured Muribaculum sp. | reverse complement strand
GTCTTATCGATGCTATTTTGCCCGTTCTTCAGTCATGTAGCTACTGCTACATTCCTTCATCACAAACAAAATATCATTCGATAATCCATCTTAAAATCTACATCAAATAAATTTAAACAGTTTCTAAGAGTGTGTTTGAATTTAACACACACAAAAATATTAGATTATAAAATTGAAGATTAAAAGAATATGTTTCGCATTAATCTTGAGGCCAATTACGGCGCTTTTTCCACCGTTCATCAGTTTTGTTCGACAAGCTCAAAAGATAGCATGTAGCCCGCTATGCTTCTTCTTCACGGTGAAAAAATCACTCGTAATTGACTCTCAATCTTAATACGAGCTAAATTCAAATACACTCTTAACATACAGCAGTGAAACGTTACAAAGGATTGAGGATCGCGCGAATTGTGGTGTCGGTGGCTGTGGCCATCCTCATCACACTCTTGTGGATTGAATATAGCGATCTCGTGCTTCGTTCGTTCGGATGGATCGAACATACGCAGGTGATACCTGCGGGAGTGGCGTTTTCCGGAGTGACTATTGTATTCTGGCTTGTCATGACTTCTCTATTCGGCAGGATTTATTGTTCGATGTTCTGTCCGCTTGGTGTTGTGCAGGATGTGGCTGCGCGTCTTGGACGTATGAGCCGTAAGGGTACACGCAAGGATTACCATTATGCCGCACCGATGACCCGGTTGCGCTATTGCTCGCTTGCGGTGGTTGCTGTATGCTTCTTTATGGAAGTGCTTATAATTCCGGCTATAATAGATCCTTACAGTATGTATTCGGCGTTTGTGCTCAACATACTTAAGCCCATTTGGGGATGGATCAATAATGCTGTGGCTCAAATAGGGGTGCAGACAGGATGGTGGACCGTCGGGTATGTGTCGGTTATCACTGCATCTGTGTTTGGCGTGGCCCTTTCATTGGTGTCTGTATTCAGTGTGGCCGCTGCAGCATGGGTTGCCGGGCGTCCGTTCTGCAACACCTTGTGTCCTGTCGGTACTGTGCTCGGCATAGTGTCGGCCCGCTCATTGTGGCATATCGATATCGACACAGATATGTGTACTAATTGCCGCAAGTGTGAGCATGTGTGCAAAGCGCAATGTATCGATCTTACAGATCATGTGGTAGATAGCTCGCGTTGTGTCGGATGCTTCGATTGTCTGACGGTCTGTCCTGATGACGCCATATTCTATCGTCCTGACAGGAAGCAGCTTTCGCTTCCGATGATGCAGAGCCTTGACGGGCCGAGGGTAGGTTCGGCAAGCGCATGTTCTACGACACACCCTCTTACTGATATTTCCGAATTGACCTCAAACGATAAAGATGAAACAATATCTTGAATTACTCGACCATGTGCTTACGCATGGTGTTGATAAAGGCGACCGTACGGGCACCGGCACACGCAGTGTGTTTGGCTATCAGATGCGCTTCAATCTTGATGACGGTTTCCCGTTGCTCACTACCAAGAAGCTCCATCTAAAATCGATCATATACGAATTGCTGTGGTTTCTGAAAGGTGATACCAATGTATGTTACCTTCAGGAGCATGGCGTGAGGATCTGGAATGAGTGGGCCGGACCCGATGGTGAACTAGGGCCTATCTATGGCTATCAGTGGCGCTCCTGGCCCGATTATAACGGAGGTCATATCGACCAGATATCCGAGGCGGTTGAGACGCTAAAGAATAATCCCGATTCACGACGCATAATAGTAAGCGCATGGAATGTGGGACAGCTCGATGAGATGCATCTTCCGCCCTGCCATGCATTCTTCCAGTTTTATGTGGCTGATGGCCGTTTGAGCCTGCAGCTCTACCAGCGTTCGGCCGATATTTTCCTTGGAGTGCCATTCAATATAGCATCTTATGCACTGTTGCTTAAGATGATGGCGCAGGTCACAGGCCTGCGTGCCGGCGACTTTGTGCATACGCTCGGTGACGCCCATATCTATAACAACCATATCGAGCAGGCTCGTTTGCAGCTGTCGCGTGATCCGAGGGCGTTACCGCAGATGGTTATCAATCCGGATGTCAGGTCGATATTCGACTTTGAGTATGACGACTTCAAGCTTGAAGGTTACGACCCACACCCACATATCAAAGCAACGGTAGCAGTATGACGATGGTATCTCCTGATTTTTCTGCACAGGTGCCTGTCACCATGGTTGCAGCCGTGACGCGTGACGGAGGGCTTGGCCGTTCCGGTCAGTTGCTCTACCGCATAAGCGCGGATATGAAACACTTCAAGTCTCTTACTATGGGGCATCCTCTCATCATGGGCCGGAAGACCTATGAATCGTTTCCGGGAGGTCCGCTTCCAGGACGCCTTAATATAGTGCTTACACGGCAGGATATTGCTCTTCCTGAGGGTGCTGCAGTAGCCCATACTCCACAGGAGGCCCTCGATATTGCGGCGTCCTATATTGCCGGTAGGCAACAGGATGTGGCCGGAGATGAGGATGCCACGAGAGGAGGTATTTGCGGTTCGGTGATGGTGATCGGAGGGGGAGAGATTTATAAAATGTTCATGCCTTTGGCTTCGCGTCTTGAATTGACAGAGATTGACGCACCCGCTCCAGCCGATACCGACACATGGTTTCCCGAGGTAGATCCGGCACGATGGAGCGAGGAAGCTGGCAGTATATTGCAGGCAGATCCGCGAAGCGGCGTTTCTTTTCGCTTTATATCATTGCGCAATAGGTTGTTGAGGGACATTCACTAAGAAACTGTTTAAAATTTATTTCAATTTGCTTTTGAGCGTCTTATCGATGCTATTTTGCTCGTTCTTCAGTCATGTAGCT
>CANPDS010000324.1 GCA_947573015.1 uncultured Muribaculum sp. | reverse complement strand
CGTAGATGGGTTTGCCACAAAACCCATATCACTCATCCAGAGCAACTACTGCGACCTCATTCTCCCTCACATCAAGGAAAAAGGATGGCGCCTCTGAACCTGACAGGGCACTGCGGCTTCTGAGCCATAATAAATACAACTGATCCATAGTATATATATCAAAAACCGACGGTGGGCCGGATGCAAGTCATTCAGCCCGCCGTTTTCTGTTTACACACCAAGATATTATTCACGAATTTTCTGTACCTTTGCACCCCTGCACATACGCAAAATCCGATTATCCAAAACATAGATCCTCACACACTATGGACCAATTCAAGGAAGTAAGCGAAAACTACACACTCTCCGAGGCTGTCCGCGAGGCGCAGCGTTGCCTGCATTGCAAAGTGCCGTCATGCAAAAAAGGATGCCCCATATCCAACGACATACCCGACTGGATCGCCGAGCTCGCCAAAGGCAACTTCGGCAACGCTATGAAGATCATCAACTCACGAAGCAACCTACCGGCTGTCTGCGGGCGAGTATGTGGCCACGAACGTCAGTGCGAAGGCAACTGTGTGCTCGGTAAGAAAGGCGCCCACATCAATATAGGAAAACTCGAACGCTTCATCGCCGACTTCGACTGCGAGGCCGGACTATCCCACGAGGCCATCCCGGAGAAGACTCGCGGATCGGTGGCTGTGATCGGCAGCGGACCGGCCGGACTAACAATCGCCGGCGACCTCGCGCGCCAGGGATTCCATGTAGAGATATTCGAGATGGAGCCCGAACCGGGCGGTGTGCTGATGTTCGGCATACCGGAATACCGACTGCCGAAGGAAGTGGTGCGACGCGAGATAAAGAAGATCGAACACCTTGGAGTGATATTCCACCTCAACACCACCATCGGACGCGACTTCACCATCGACGATCTATTCGCACGTGGCTTCGATGCCATATTCATGGGCACCGGCACCGGTCGCCCCAAAAAGCTCCCCATACCTGGAGTTGACCATCCGGGCGTACGTCAGGCCGTATGGTTCCTCCGCCGCGTGAGTCTATACCAGTCCGGTAGCATCGACCGCAAGGAGGTAGTGATCGGTGAGGGCGACAGAATTGCCGTGATCGGATGCGGCAACACAGCCATCGACGCCGCACGCACGGCACTGCGCATGGGTGCAGCCGAAGTTACCGTGATCTACCACCGTACCATCAACGACATGAGCGCACTGCGTGCCGAGTATGACGACGCCGTAGCCGAGGGTGTGAAATTCATGTGGAAATCGTCAGTCACCGACATCCGTCCCGGCGAGGGCAACCGCCTGTCAGGCATATCTATCGATACCGAAGGCAACGTGACCGACCTCCCACTCGACCGCCTGATCCTTGCCGTAGGCAGCGCCCCGGCTTCGCGCATTGTCTCTACCACAGAAGGTATCAACGTCGATACAAAAGGCTATGTGCTCACTCGCGACATACCCTACGGCATGACCACACGCCGGGGAGTGTTTGCCGGAGGTGATGTCACAAACCGCCCGGCCACTGTGGTCCATGCCATGCAGGATGCAAAGCGTGTGGCCGAAGGCATCATCCGCTACGTCGATGCCATGAAACTCATGGAATCAATCAACCTCACCGACGGGAAATAGCGTCACCAAAACCTACCGGAGAGATATTGCCAGTTGGCCACCTTGGAGGAAACGGTCACTTCAGATGCGAAAGAATCCATGTCAGGTGGCCGCGCTCGGTAGCATCGGAAGTCCAATGTTCATTGACCGGAGTAATCAGTGCATCCTTCGGTGAACTGATCACGTTATATACCGCATAGCTCGTGGTGGGTGGACATGTATTGTCGTTGTATCCCCATGTCATATATACCGGCACCGTAAGTTGCCGCGCGAAGTTCACCACATCATAGTAAGCCATCGTCGAGAGCTTCTCCGGAGTGTCCATCCCCGGAGTGCGGAAGAAATGAGGATATCCTCCGGCACGCCCTGCCATATATCCGGCCATGTCGCTCAATGCCGGATGATTGGCCACACATGCTGTGGCACGGCTATCAAGCGCCGCACCTACAATGGCAAGCGCGCCTCCCTGGCTGCCACCTTGATATATGAGGTTGCGCCCGTCCCACTCCGGCAGTCCGGAAAGAAAATCTGAGGCACGCAGCAGCGACAAATACACACGCTTCATGTAATAATTGTCGCGATGGTCAAGACCATTGTGCAGATAGCCGTTCTCGCGCCCTCCAAAAGCCCGGTTCACATCAGCGAAATACTCTGCCGGCATATCAGGATGCAATCCATGTATCTCCATCTCAAACCGTATGCATCCATTCTCGGCATAATAGCGGTGGGCAAGCGGATCCTTTATCGGTTTTATACCGGCGCCGGGAGGCGAGATCACAATCGGACACGAACCCACAGAGGCTTCCTTTGGAATGAAAAGATACCCGTAGATAGCCTGACCCTGACGGCTCACTATGAGCTTCACCAGATCACAGCTGAAACGTTCGGTAGAATATTCAGGCACCGGAGTAATCGTATAAGACATGCCGACTTTGTCAAGCTCCTTGCGCGCACCATCCCAGAACGACACGAAATCATCAGGCATGGAAGTGTAGGGCTCGATCTTTTCCGGAGAGAACCCCACTTTCACATGATGGCGCGATACCATTCCGTCGATATTCACCAACATGCGGCAGTCAAGAAATCCCGGCTGCTCCATCGTGCCGATGTTCACCGTTCCATGGCCATTCGTCATAATAAAACTCCCCTTCCCGCAAGAGGGCATCATATCGGGGCCGATCTCATACTCCACACTAACGTC
>CANPDS010000323.1 GCA_947573015.1 uncultured Muribaculum sp. | reverse complement strand
TACATATGCGGATATATAATGCCCTCCGGTTAATAATACCCAACATTGTACTACCCACCACAGTTCCTCTGATATTGATGATGATCTAAAATAGATTTGGCATTTCACTTGACTTATTTGTATCTTTGTAGAGTACATAGACGCAATTCATGGACGGTTTAGTTATAAAAAATACAGGCAGTTGGTATATTGTGCTTACTGATGATAATCGCGAGATATCCTCAAAAATCAAAGGGAACTTTAGAATTAAAGGGATCAGAACCACCAATCCGGTGGCTGTTGGTGATCGTGTGAGTCTGACTGTAAATCCGGATGGTACTGGTTTTATCACTGCGATCACACCTCGCAAGAACTATATTATCCGCAGGGCAAGTAATTTGTCGAAAGAGTCACATATTCTTGCGGCAAATGTTGATCGTGCGTTTCTTGTTGTAACGCTTGATCACCCTGCCACATCTACCACTTTCATTGACCGTTTTCTGGCATCATCTGAGGCGTATAGCGTCCCTGTGACCATTGTATTCAACAAGGTCGATCTTCTTGATGACGATGAGTCGCGCGAACTGCTTGATGCTGTCGATTATCTGTATTCATCAATTGGCTATGACACAATGAGGATATGTGCTAAAAATGGCGAAGGCATTGAACAGCTTGCCAATAAGATGTCTGGCAATATCAATCTTTTGGCCGGAAATTCAGGTGTGGGAAAGTCTACGATAATCAATGATCTCATACCCGGTTCCATGGCGCGCACGGCTGAGATTTCGCAGCTTCACGACACCGGACAGCACACCACTACATTTTCCGAGGCCTATCCTCTTGCGGGCGGAGGATGGGTGATTGATACTCCGGGAGTCAAAGGCTTCGGCACAATAGATTTTCAGCGCAATGAGGTCGCCCACTTTTTCCCTGAGATTTTCCGTATTTCAGCTGACTGCCGGTATGGCGACTGCACCCATACTCACGAACCAGGCTGCGCTGTGCTGAATGCATTGGAGGAAAATATGATAGCCAGATCACGCTATAATTCATATCTGTCGATTCTGGAGGATACCGATCCTGAAAAGTATCGTAAACCGTTTTAACCGATTTATAAAATTCACACATTTACAGCCCGTTCTTCTACCATGGCAACTATTCTAAAGACATATCCTACCAGTATCAACGAACGCTATATTGATCTCGCCACCTCTGCTCTCCGCGACGGAGCTCTCATAGTGTATCCCACCGATACTTTATATGCTATCGGCTGCGATGCGTTGAATTTGCGTGCAATAGAGCGCATTTGCACCATCAAGAATATCAATCCCCAGAAGACAAATCTCTCGATCGTGTGCAGCGACATATCGCAAGCCGCTGAATATGCGCGCATTGACAATCGCGCATTCCGCATCCTCAAGCAATATCTTCCTGGCCCATATACATTCCTGCTGCCGGCGGCCACTACCTTGCCGAAAGTATTCAAAGGACGCAAGATTGTCGGTGTGCGCATTCCTGACAATCCCATCGCTGTGAGGCTTGCACATGATCTTGGCAATCCATTGCTATCCACCTCGGCCACCGGCGTTTCAGATAGCTATGACGAAATCTCTGATCCCGAGGTCGTTGCGCGTATTTACGACAACGATGCAACATATGTCATCGATGGTGGAGAGGGCCGGATTATGCCATCTACAGTGGTCGATCTTACCGACAGCTCCTCTCCGCGCATTGTCCGCCCCGGACTTGGTGCATTCGACATCTGATATGACCATATAAAAATCGTATTAAGGAAAAATTTCTTTAAATTTTTCATCTCTAAAAAATTATTGATTAATTTTGTGAAGCCTAACAAGGCAGACATTTCCCCATGCCTTACAGAAGGCTCTAAACGTATATACTTTCAACCCAATAAATCAAGATTCAATTATGTCAAAGGTAACTGTTGTTGGTGCCGGTAATGTAGGTGCCACTTGTGCAAATGTTTTGGTCACACGTAACGTGGCCGACGAAGTAGTTCTCATTGATATCAAGCAGGGCCTCTCAGAGGGCAAGGCTATGGATATCATGCAGACTGCCAATCTCCTTCATGTCAACACCCACATGGTTGGTGTTACCAACGACTACGAGAAGACTGCCGACAGCGATATCGTTGTCATCACATCCGGTATTCCCCGTAAGCCGGGTATGACCCGCGAGGAGCTTATCGGTGTTAACGCTGGCATCGTTAAGTCTGTTATGGAGAATGTGCTCAAGTATAGCAAGAACCCCATCATCATCTGCGTAGCCAATCCTATGGATACTCTCACCTATCTTATCCATAAGACTTCCGGTCTGCCAAAGAACCGCATTATCGGTATGGGTGGCGCCCTTGACAGCTCACGCTTCAAATACTTCCTCAGCCTTGCTCTCGAAGCCAACCCCAATGAGATCGAAGGCATGGTTATCGGTGGACACGGCGACACAACAATGATACCTCTCGTGCGCTACGCTGCTTACCGTGGTGTGCCCGCTACAGAATTCCTCCCCAAGGAGCAGCTCGAAAAGGTTGCTGCCGACACTATGGTAGGCGGTGCTACCCTTACAGGTCTTCTCGGCACATCTGCATGGATGGCTCCCGGTGCTGCTGCTGCTGAACTCGTTCGTGCCGTCCTCCACGACGAAAAGCGCGTTATCCCCTGTTCGGCACTTGTTGAAGGCGAATATGGCGAAAACGACCTCTGCATTGGTGTTCCCTGTCTCCTTGGCCGCAACGGTATTGAGAAAATCGTTGAACTCCCCCTCAACGACGAGGAGAAAGCTCTCTTCAAGAAGAGCGCCGACGCCGTACGCAAGACTAACGGCGCCCT
Organism: uncultured Muribaculum sp.; assembly: GCA_947573015.1. Classification (GTDB taxonomy): domain Bacteria; phylum Bacteroidota; class Bacteroidia; order Bacteroidales; family Muribaculaceae; genus Muribaculum. The sequence continues at coordinate 18 of CANPDS010000323.1, read as the reverse complement.
CGCTACTGCCCTCTAAGA
>CANPDS010000322.1 GCA_947573015.1 uncultured Muribaculum sp. | reverse complement strand
GAGGAAAAGGTGCTATATTGGCTTAAGGATGAGACCACCGGTGAGCCTAAACTCGATGAGAATGGTAATAAGATTCCTGTTGTTGACGAGGAAACAGGTGAACAGAAGTTTGACATTGTGAAGGTTGACAAATATGTCGAGTTTGCCGATGCTGCTACTGCTAAGGCTGCTATTGATGCTGCCCTGGCTGCCAAGCAGATTACTAAGGCTGTCAGCTACAATGGTGGTGAAATGGTTTACTTCATCCCCGTTAAGCACAATTACGAAGGTATCACTCTCAAACCTGATGTGGAAGGCTACTACGGTGCAGTCCGCAACCACTGGTATAAGCTCGAAGTTAACTCTGTTGCCAAGCTTGGTCACGGTGTATTCAATCCCGGTAACGGCACAGATGATAATCCCGGCGAGGTTCTCATTCCTGATGGTCCCGAGGTTCCCGAGTACTACGTAGGTGCTCGCATCAATGTCCTCTCTTGGAAGGTTGTTAACCAGAATGTTGACCTTTAATAGTTGAAAAAGATCCACATGAGAATGTGTGTCGATATAAACTACCCTAATTCTTAATACAAGACAGGCGCGATGGTGCGCCGTCGCGCCTGTCTTTTTTTTCACTCAACAATAATCTGAAACAGATGCCCTGCTTCTCGTTTCACTCCCTCTCATCTCCCCTTGATCCTCGCCTCTCACCCTCAGGATATCACTCTCTCACCCACAACTATCCGACAACTCCGAGCATACCCACTGTGGATGCCACAACATATAGTAATTGCAACAACCCCAATCATTATAGGAAAATATAATCGTGACACAGATCGACAAAATATTCACCAAAGCGCCCCGCCTGATGCGGAGCATGCTCGCTGCCACCATTGTGGCCATCACTGGCATGCTAACCGCATGCGACGGCATGATCTATGACGAGGAGGGCGACTGCGACCCCTACTACAAGGTGCGTTTCCGCTATGACTGGAACATGGCCTTTGCCGACGCATTTCCAACGCAGGTGCTCTCCGTCACCCTATATGTGATCGACGATGCCACCGGCAAAGTGGTGTGGCAGAAGCATGAGGCTGGCGACGCCCTACGTGCCGACGGCTATATGATGGATGTCGATGTGGCCCCCGGACGCTACTCGCTCGTGGCGTGGTGTGGCGAAGGACACCGCTCATCCTACTATGTCGACGATGCCGAGCTTAAGACCGATCTTTCATGCCATATAGCAGTGGGCGGTCATACCGAGGCCTCCGATCCCGACACCCATCATGTGAAGGATGACCTCAACCCTCTGTTCCATGGCAAGCTCGATGCGCAGGAGTTCCCCGACGAACAGGGTGTGCACGTCTACACCGTTCCACTCAAAAAGAACACCAATGATATTCACGTGGTGCTGCAGCAGCTCAGCGGCGAGCCGGTAGATGCCAGCGAATTCTCATTCCAGATCACCGACAACAATGCCCATATGGCCTGGGACAACGAACTGTACGATCCCGAACCGATCACATACCACGCCTGGTGGGTGCAGCAGGGTAGCGCCGACCTTGAAGATGACCCCGATGCCATCACTCCACCGGAGAAAGCTCCGCTACCGGCCTCACGCACTCTCTCATCATTCAGCGCGGCTGTGGCCGACCTCACCGTAGGGCGCCTCCACAAGGACAGTTCCACACGTCTCAATGTCTACAAAAGCAATGGCGAGCGCATTATCTCTGTGCCGCTCATCAAATATCTGCTCATGGTCAAGGGCCACTACCGCAATATGGACGATCAGGAGTTTCTCGACCGCAAGGACGACTTTCCCCTGACATTTTTCCTCGACGAAGGACTGCGCTGGACCGACTCGTACATCTACATACACTCCTGGAAAGTGCATGTGCAGCACACCGACCTATAGCAGTATGCCGCTTTAGCGCTCTGCGTTTTTAGTACGCCGCCTCTCTCCTCACTACGTAAACAATAAGTAAATGACTGCAATACAGCATACATACAACGACTTGATCCACCGCACACTGCGCTCGCTCGCAGTGATTGTGGCGGTGTGTCTTGCCATTGTGCTTCCGGGAGCGTGCTCCTCGTCAGATCCTGACGCGATGCCCGTTCCTGTGCCTCCCTCCGATGGTGAAGCCGGTGCGTTGCAGACAGGATTCACGCTCACCGTCAGCGCTCCCGGACAGCCGTCGGCATCAAGGGCAACGCCTACCGACGGACCATACGATCCGGGTGCCGGATATGAAAACTATATTGATATTACCAACGGCGACTTCCGCTTCTATTTCTTCAATGCCGACGACAGTACATATCTCGGTCAGTTGAAAGTAAATTCGCTTCTCCCCACCTCGCAGACTGCCACTTCGAAGACCTACTATGTGATGGGCGAAGTGCCTCATGATATCCGGGGCCGTAAGCTCAAGATCGTGGCCCTCGCCAACTGGCGTCAGCAATACGGATTTGAGGATACGCTCGTGGCCGGCACATCCACCATCGACGACCTCTGCCATGTGACCTACGATTTCTCACCCTCCTCAATGCTCCTGTCGGAGACCAACACCATACCTCTCTTCGGCATAAGCCGTCCCGAGACCCTCTCCTTCGACGTCGACAATTTCGCCCGCCTCACCAACACAATCCACCTCCTCCGCGCCTTCGCCAAAGTCGAAGTGCGTCTTGACGAGGAAAATACAGAGTATACTATCCGCAGGGTGAGTCTTACGCGTCATAATATTGCTGGCTATTGTGCGCCTGAAGCGGTTTATGACGAGTCGGATTATGTACATGGCTCATATGATAAGGATTATGTTGCTACTCCGCATATTCCTGTCGACAAGGAGACGGATGTGGAACTCGACTTCATGCGTATT
>CANPDS010000321.1 GCA_947573015.1 uncultured Muribaculum sp. | reverse complement strand
TGATGCAAATGTATCCTGATCCTGACGATCTGCGTCATGCACAGGACAGCATACAGAATTATCTCACAAATTATGAAAAGAAAATGTGGGTGCCATCCCGCGAAGAACTTGCGGCAATGGCAGAGGAGCGCGAACGCATCGCTGCCGGAGACACTATCGCATCTCGCGATGACAAGTCGATAGCCGTATCGTCAGAATCAACTACACGCCGGGCAGTGACAAGTCGTCGAGGTCAACGGTCATCATCCTCTTCTACTAAAGCGTCAAAACCTAAAGCTGTAAAGACATCCAAGCCAAAGGCTACAAAATCATCGGCGACTCGCTCTGTGCGGCGTCGTAAATGATAATAGACAACGTTTGCAATGTCCCGGTCAGAATCCAATTTGGCCGGGACATTTTGCTGAATAAATATCTCCATTGTCATAATGTCAACAATAATCCGAATATATCTGTTACACTAAAAAATAATCGCAATTTATGAAAAGAATAGTTATCATGGGAGCTACATCCGGTATAGGCCTGCATGTGGCTGAGGCTCTGGCTGCTACCGGGTGGCGTGTTGGTGTGGCAGGACGGAAAGTTGACCGTATGAAGTCGCTGAAAGAAATGTTTCCAGAAAATTTAGAATGGGAAGCTATTGATGTGACCAAATCAGATGCACCGAAAAAGTTGTTGTCTCTGATAAGGAAACTTGGAGGCATGGATATTTATTTCCATGTGGCCGGAATCGGTTTTTTCGATCCGGAATTAAATCTGTCCCGTGAATTGGCTACGGCGGAAACCAACGTTGTGGGATTCACACGTATGATAGATACAGCATTCCACTTTTTCAGCAATATCGGACACGGACATATCGCAATAATATCCTCTGTAGCCGGCACAAAGGGTATTGGTGAAATAGCCGCATACTCTGCATCCAAACGTTATCAGCAGAATTATCTAGAGGCACTGGAGCAACTGTCACATATGCGCGGACTAAATATTTCATTTACAGATATTCGTCCGGGATGGGTGCGGACTCCACTGCTTGACCCAAATCAGACTTATCCGATGATAATGAGAGAGAGCGAGGTTGTACCTCTTGTAATAAAGGCATTACGCAAGCGTAGCCGTATTGCGGTAATCGACAAGCGATGGGCTGTCGCAGTCTTTTTCTGGCGGCTTATTCCTGGGCGCTTATGGATAAAAATACCTGTTACGTTGTCGACCCCTGTAAAAAAGTAATCATTGCTACATGTCAGATGCCATCGGTTAGTAATGCTTAAATAAATTTGGCATTGCACTCTACTAATTCGTATCTTTGTAGTAAACTAATACACATAACCATGGACGATCACCATCATATAGAGAATGACGAGCAATTTGCAGGTCTGACAGTAAACAGCGGAATATCCCAGCCGCCATCCGTCAATCCATACATGAAAGTGCGGAAGCGGCGTCCGTTGCCTTCTGCCGGGGAGTTGGTTGAGGGAATATTGAATGGTGATGTTACGATGCTCAGCCGTGCTGTGACTTTGGTGGAAAGTCTTTCGCCAGAGCATCAGGCATTGGCTCAGGAGGTCATAGAGAAGTGCCTGCCCTATTCCGGCAATTCCCGCAGGATTGGTATTACAGGTGTGCCGGGTGCTGGAAAGTCAACATCGATTGATGAATTCGGATTGCATGTGCTTAAAGATGGCGGTAAATTGGCAGTGCTCGCCATAGACCCGTCAAGTGAGCGCACGAAAGGTTCGATATTGGGCGATAAGACACGTATGGAACGATTGTCGATGAATACAAATGCATTCATACGCCCCAGCCCATCGGCAGGTAGTCTTGGTGGTGTGGCCCGCAAAACCCGTGAGACAATCGTACTCTGTGAAGCTGCCGGATACAATAATATTTTTGTTGAGACTGTAGGTGTGGGCCAAAGTGAGACTGCCGTTCATTCGATGGTCGACTTTTTTCTGCTGATACAGCTTGCGGGAACCGGCGATGAGCTTCAGGGCATAAAGCGTGGCATCATGGAGATGGCCGATGGTATTGTGATAAACAAGGCCGATGGTGACAATGTAGATCGCGCCCGGTTGGCTCAGGCCCAGTTCCGGAGCGCCCTGCAGTTGTTCCCTCCCTCTCCGTCCGGCTGGTCGCCGGAGGTGCTGTGCTACTCAGGCTACTTTGCCCTCGGCATCACCGAGGTCTGGGATATGATCGACCGCTACTTTGCCTATGTGAAAGAGAATGGCTATTTTGAACGGAAACGTAATGAGCAGGCTCGCTATTGGATGTATGAGACAATCGACGAACAATTGCGGAGAAATTTCTATTCCCGGCCTGACATCGAGCAATTGCTGAAAGAGAAGGAAGCGCGTGTACTCGCCAATCAACAGACATCGTTTACTGCTGCACGCGACGTGCTCACCCACTACTACGACACCCTGTAATTCATACATAATAAAACTAAGCGCGCATGACTCGATAGGGCCATGCGCGCTTAGTTTTATTAGAATATGGTTCTATCGACGGATAAACAGTTGATAGAATAGCAATACGCTGCTCAAGTAGATTATTGTATCTGTTTACTTCGCTTATATTCTTGTATCAAAAGTCGTGGTAAGGAGGTGATTATCTTACTGCATCGACGCATCTGTTTCTTTGGTTCGGAATATATCCGATACACAAATTCCATATGATTGCGCACCATCCATTCCGGAGCACGGTTGGCATCAATGCCACTGAAAAATTTGAATGCGGCTCCTACGGCAATCATCACTCCATGGTCAAGATGTGGTTTTAGTCTTGCCATGAAGCATTCCTGCTTCGGTGCTCCCAGAGCTACCCATATTATATCGGCATGATTATCCGCAATAGTTTTAGCAATAGTGGGAT
>CANPDS010000320.1 GCA_947573015.1 uncultured Muribaculum sp. | reverse complement strand
TTTCAATGCGGAATCTACATATCTGCCAATGGGTTCGAAAGCGGCAAAATCTATAATATCTACCACAGGACGAGGATATTATGCACTTGGAATTATAAAACCTGGCCACGAACCAAGCTCACACGCATTAAATGATCTGGCTGCTGCGGCAACTGAACTCGAATCCACAGGACGGAAAATTCTGCTGATATTCCCAAACGAAGCCGACGCAGCTAAATTCAACATAAAAGAATACGGCAAACTCCCGTCAAACGTAGAGTTCGGTATTGATGTAGACAATAGTATTTCTTCTGCCATCAAGGAGGGACTCGAAATAGATACCGCAACTTTCCCAGTATTCATAGTTGCAGACACTTTCAACCGTGTCATTTTCATCAGCCAGGGCTATACGATTCATCTCGGCGAGCAGCTGTTCAATGTATTCTCCCAGACTAAGGAATAAGGAAACAATAGCATAAAATATACAGGATGAGGCCTTCTTTTTAAGAAACCTCATCCTGTTTGTTTTCTATTATCATCAAAAAATGGAATCACATTCCATCTGACGATCACTCGTATTCAAATACTCCTAATTCCGATTTTATGGTAAGTCCTCTGTGCGCGTCGGCCACTACCCTGCCTATTACACGTGCCTCAACACCGAAACTTTCTGAAATCTCGATCACACGATCGGCAAATTCCGGTTTGATATAGATCTCAAACCGATGACCCATGTTGAACACACTATACATCTCTCTTGGATCAGCGCCACTCTCCTGCTGTATGAGCCTGAACAATGGAGGAATCGGGAAAAGGTTATCCTTGATCACACGAAGTCCATCGCCAAGGAAATGAAGTATCTTCGTCTGTGCGCCACCCGAGCAATGGATCATACCATCTATTTTACTACGCAACTCTTTCAACACAGCGGCTACCACCGGAGCGTATGTCCTTGTTGGAGACAACACAAGTTTACCGGCATCGAGCGGACTGCCATCCACACTATCTGTCAGACGGCGGCTACCTGAAAATTTAAGATCGTCCGGAACAGCCGGATCGCAGCTTTCAGGATAACGTTCAAGAAGGTATTTTGAGAAAACATCATGACGGGCGGAAGTAAGCCCGTTGCTTCCCATTCCTCCGTTATACTCAGTTTCATAGATTGCTTTGCCGAAAGAAGCCAGCCCTACAATGACGTCTCCGGCCTGAATGTTTGCATTGTCGATCACTTCGTCTCGCCTCATTCTGCAAGTAACCGTGCTGTCTACAATGATTGTTCTTACAAGATCGCCGACATCGGCCGTTTCACCGCCCGTACCTACTATATTCACCCCATGCTTGCCGAGTTCATCTATAAGCTCTTGCGTACCATTGATCACAGCCGCTATCACCTCGCCAGGAATCAGAAGTTTATTGTCGAGGACATAAGTATATTGTCGGTGGCTCCGCAACATAAAAGGTCATCGATGTTCATTATCAATGAATCCTGGGCTATACCTTTCCATACGCTCATGTCGCCGGTCTCTTTCCAATATGTATAGGCAAGACTCGACTTTGTGCCGGCTCCATCAGCGTGCATAATGATGCAATGATCCGGCGAGTTGGTCAGCACATCAGGAATAATTTTGCAGAACGCTCTTGGAAAAAGGCCTTTGTCAAGATTCTTGATAGCCGCATGCACATCTTCTTTCGCAGAGGAAACTCCGCGCATACCATAGCGGTTTTTATTGGTCTCCGTCATTTTGAAATTTCGGGTTGAATTAGCTGTATTATTAGTTTTCCAAGCAACCATACCGGTTAATGTATCCACATCAGCGTTGACAGACAATTTTTAATGTTATTCAACCTCTTACATAACTAAGATGCATTAAGCCAAATATAAAACCATCTGCCGATACTTCACAACGACACATTGACTGTTTATTCAAAGCCGCTTATTGATGCAAAGTTAACTCAAATATGGCAAATTACAAAATTCACGGACACATTCAACCTTGCATAAGAATGTATGTATTAAATAAAATACGTAAATTTGCACTCTAAATTTTTTACGACAATGAAGAAACTTCTATTATTTCTAATCAGTTCGATGTTGCTTCTTTCCGCTGCATGCTCTTCAAAAGATCCTGTTGATCAGGCTGTGGATATTCTAAAGGAATCATCAGAAAACGTGGCAAAAGCCACCACGGAAGAGGAAGCTATCAGAATCACCAAGGAAACCGGAGAGCAACTTGACGCACTCGGAATCAAGAATCTTAAGCTTTCACCAGAAGAACAAGGCAAATTGACAGAAGCCATAGTCGGATACATGCAGGCATGCATGAAGTCAAAAATAGGTCTTTCAGGGAAGGAATCCGCACCCGTACTTGATCTCTCGTCAGATGAATCTGATTCAATATGAAGCGATCATCCCTAAAAATCAGAGGGCTGGTGATTATACCAGCCCTCTGATTTTTTAGGTTGACTATGAGAAAGTTATTCTGCGGGAGTTGCTTCTGCTTCAGCAGATTCCTCAGCAGCAGCCTCAGCCTCGAGAGCAGCCTTGGCGGCAGCCTCTTCAGCAGCGAGTTTCTCCGCTTTTTTCTTAGCTACTTCTTCTCCTTTTACACGGTTCTTCTCAGCTTCAGCGTCAAAGCGAGCCTTGGCGTCTGCCTCAGCCTTGGCTTCAAGCTTGGCCTGAACCGCATTCTCTGCTTTTGTGTGTGCAGCTTTCCATGCGTCAAAGCGGCGCTGTGCCTCTTCTTCGTTGAAAGCACCCTTCTTCACGCCTCCGCGGAGATGCTTCATCAGCATCACGCCTTCACGGGAAAGGATTGAACGGACTGTGTCGGTGGGCTGCGCACCTACCTCTACCCAATACAAAGCACGGTCGAAGTCTAAACTTATTGTAGCAGGAT
>CANPDS010000319.1 GCA_947573015.1 uncultured Muribaculum sp. | reverse complement strand
ACATCAGCACCACCGGCATGCGATGCAATTCATCCGACCGTTACTTCCTGATCGTCGCATCACTCCCCTCTGCCTACAAAGCAACCGAATACATTGCCGAGCACCCTTACGGCAACGAAATGCACATGCTTGAAAGCGACGGACGCTTCCGAATATATGTGGCCACCGGCAATACCTTCGAGGCTGCACAAAAAGCCATGTCGACACCAGGTTTTGCCGACCGTTATCCTCAGGCATGGGTCTGCCGTCCCTGATAAGGACAGACCACACCTCAAAAGGGTGCAACATCAGAAATAAAACCGAAATACTATGTGCTCATTTCATGACCTTATAACAAACCGCCGGAGCATACGCCGCTATACCGACGAGGAGATCTCTGCCGACAACGTAAAGACAATCATGGAGGCTGCCCTCATGGCGCCTACAAGCAAAAACAGCCGTCCATGGCAGTTTGTGATTGTTGAGGATTCAGCCAAGCTCGAAGCACTGAGCAAATGCAAGGAAGCCGGTGCGATGCCAATCGCAAAAGCACCGTTGGCCATAGTAGTGGCTGTCGATGTCGAAGCAAGCGATCCATGGATCGAAGATGCTGCAATCGCCGCAACCTACATACAACTGCAGGCTCAGGACCTCGGACTCGGATCTTGCTGGATACAGATACGTGGACGCTACACCGACCGCGATCTTGAATCGGAGACATACGTGCAGAATGTACTCGACATGCCTGATACCATCCTGCCTGTGTCAATAATCACTATAGGGCATCCGGCAGAGGAGAAGAAACCTCAGAATCTGGAAAAACTGATGTGGGAAAAAGTGCACATCAACGAATGGAAAGAACGTTGACCGACGGCAACATACCGTCACATCTCCAAAACAGAAACCACACTTATACCAGAAGCCAGATGCCACTTCGCATAGTGATACTCGGCTCAGGCAACGTAGCCACCCATATTGCCGAGGCATTCGGCCCGGAGCGCGTGGTGCAGATATGGTCGCGCCATCCCGACAATGCCTTATCACTGGCTGACCGTATAGGCACCACAGCCGTTTCGCGCATCGAGGACATCACACCCGATGCCGACCTATATATCATCTCGGTGAGCGACGACGCCATATCCACCCTTGCATCCCGACTACAGGGTCGGCATGGAGTATGGGCTCACACATCCGGATCAATACCCTCCGACGTGCTTTCAGGAGTAGGTGATGCACATGGTGTGTTCTATCCCTTACAGACATTCTCACGCGATGTGCAAGTAGATATGTCGCGCGTACCGGTATTCGTTGAATCCACTACTCCGGAGGCCACGGCCATGCTGAAAGATGCAGCGTCAATTTTCACACAGCGCATTTACGATGCCGATTCAACCCGCCGACGCAAACTTCATATAGCAGCGGTATTCGCCTGTAATTTCGCCAACTACATGTGGATGAAGGCCGATCAACTGCTATCCGACGAAGGCCTCGACATAAGCGTATTCGCACCGCTCATCGAAGCTACATTCGACAAGGCCATGACTACCGGTCCGGAAGCCGGACAAACGGGGCCTGCACGTCGTGGCGACCGCTCTGTCATCGCATCCCACGAGACGATGCTGACGCCTGACGACCGTGCGATCTACACTCTCCTTTCAGAATCAATACTAAAGCATTTCAATAAGTAGATACATGAGCAAGATTGACTACGACCTCAGCCTCATACGTGGCATAGTTTTTGATGTAGACGGTGTATTATCCCCATCATGCATTCCATTGGGAGAAAGCGGATTGCCACAGCGCATGGTAAACATCAAGGATGGCTACGCATTGCAACTTGCAGTGAAGTGCGGATATAAGATCGCTATAATCACCGGAGCCGACTCTCAGGCAGTATGGGAACGCTTCGACGGCCTCGGCATAAAGGATATCTACATGAAAGCCGGTGTGAAGATCAATGTGCTACACAGTTGGATGGATCTACATGGACTCAAACCGGAGGAAGTGGCCTATGCCGGCGACGACATACCTGACTATGAGGTGATGCGCCATGTAGGACTTCCAGTAGCTCCGCGCGACGCCGCACGAGAGATCAAGGAGATCGCACGCTACATATCGCCCTACGATGGTGGCCACGGCGTGGGCCGCGACCTGCTTGAAGAGATCATGCGTGCCCAAGGCCAGTGGATGAAAGATGCCAAGGCTTTTGGTTGGTAATACTCTACCGTTATCCCGATTAAAGTCAACACACCCTATGATTGATATATCCGGCCCTATGGCCTTCCTTAACGGACATCGTCTGCTACTTGCAAGCCATTCGCCTCGCCGGCGTGAGCTGCTTGCTATGCTTGATGTTCCGTTTGAATTAGCTCCAACAGTTGAAGTCGACGAAAGTTTCGACTCAGATATGCCTCCGCACGAGGTTCCGGCCTACCTGTCGCAAAAGAAAGGTGACGCATATTGCAGCCATATCAAACCTGGCGACATAGTGATAACAGCCGACACCGTGGTAATAATCGGCGACAGTATCCTCGGAAAACCTTCCGACGAAGCCGCCGCAATCCAGATGCTCACCACTCTTCAGGGACAGACCCAGACAGTAGTGACAGGGGTAACTCTCACTGATACTTCCCACCGCCACACTTTCTCAGTGAGCACCGAAGTAAAGTTTGCACCGCTTACACAGGAGGAGATACGCTACTATGTAGAGCGTTACCATCCTCTCGACAAAGCCGGGGCATACGGCATACAGGAATGGATTGGCGCCATCGGTATCGAAGAGATACGGGGCAGCTTCTACAACGTAATGGGCCTGCCTGTACATAGGCTGTATAACGAGTTGCGCGAATTTCTCCATCGCTGAATCAATCGTGAATAATACTGAAGCAGCGTCTATGATGTGCGCCTTTTCCGCGCACATC
>CANPDS010000318.1 GCA_947573015.1 uncultured Muribaculum sp. | reverse complement strand
CTGAAAGGAATCCCCGAAAACATCTTCTTCGGCACTCTGAACGGACTTTCAGAAATCACATTGAAAAAATTTCAACGCCGCATGTGCCGCAACGCCAGAGAATACGCCGACTTTGCAGCAACCGCTCCACAACGTTCCATCGCTGAACTTCGAGACGAACTGACAGCACTTGGCGAACGGGCAGTAAAATACTCGTCAGAACGAATCGTACCGGACAATACATTCTGGAACCGTGCTGTAATTGCTACCGATGATCATATCTTCCCGATAGAAAACATGCGGCGTGCTTGGCATTCCCTTTCCCGCACAAGGGAAACGTCAGGTGGTCACTTACCCGACTGGCAGACAATAATCAATCAGGAGATAATCGACAAGGAATATGTAGCACGTAAATTCCAGCGATCCATCCCTACATACGATTCAGAGGCAGTGGCTCAAAAAGCAATTGCAGCCCACCTATGGAAGATGTGGAAAAAAGTTCTCAACGGACGCACACCACTATCAATGATTGAGGTCGGATACGGCACCGGAATAATGACACGGTTATATGCCCCGGTGCTGAAACCATACCGGCTCATGCTTTGGGACCTGTGCCCTACAGAAATAGACCTCCCATCTGCCGGTGAAATCATCGCAGGTGATGCCGAAGAACTGATAGCACAATTGCCTGAAAATTATGTAGAAGCCGTGGTGAGTACATCTGCCATGCAATGGTTTAACTCACCATCCGATTTCATAGCAAACGCATCAAGAGCCCTATCGCCGGGAGGACAACTTGTGATCAGCACATTCGGTCAACGCAACATGCATGAATTGTCAAACGTGACCCAACTTCCTCTGCGTTATCTGACTCTTGACGAACTTATCGCCCTCCTACCGAAAGGGATGCGTCTCCTCGCAGCTGAAGAGGATGAGATAGTAATGCATTTCCATTCGGCAAAGGAAGTATTGCAGCACATGCGTGCCACGGGAGTCAACGGATTGCGCGATGCAAACACATCTGTAAGCCACATACTCGCAAACTATCCACAAGCGAAAGATAATGCTCCGGGGGTCACACTCACCTATCATCCACTTTATATCATCGCAGAAAAACAATGAAAGGAGTATACTTCATATCAGGTATAGATACCGACGCCGGAAAGACATATATAACCGGCCTCTTGGCAAAGCATCTGGCCGAAAAGGGGCTGAAAGTCATCACCCAGAAATTTATCCAGACCGGAAATGACGGGTGGTCAGAAGACATTGAGGCCCACCGCAAGATAATGGGTATCGATATGCTTCCGGAAGATCTTGACCACACCACCGCTCCGGTGATATTCCACTACCCGGCATCGGCACAACTGGCAGCACGTCTTGACCAGCGTGAGATAGATCTAAACATCATCGAACGATCCACACAAACGTTGTCGGAACGCTACGATGTAGTCCTTATCGAGGGAGCCGGCGGTCTAATGGTGCCAATTACCGACGATTACTTCACAATTGATTATGTAGCCCACCACCAGATCCCGATGATACTCGTGACAAACGGTGTGCTTGGATCAATCAACCATACCATCCTATCGCTCGAAGCCATAAAGTCACGCGGAATACGCCTTTTCTCTGTGATTTACAACACTTATTTCGACACCGACAAGATAATAGCCGAAGACACCCGAGAGTTCCTTTCACGCTACATCAAGTTGCACTTCCCTGAAACTGAGTATGTAGTGATGTGACACGGAGTTAAAATATGTTATACCTACACCGGATCTCCGCCTAATACACCATTATTTAGTAACTTTACCGACACTTACGGTCGAGATTGGCCGTTCATGGGAATAACTGAACAGCGGAATGAATGTCAACACTTTAATATTATCCATCTCGAAGGAACGCCTGGCAGAGTTGCCGGTAGTAGCGTATCAGGGCCATATCGTTGTCATCAACACCGCCGAACAAGCGGCCGGTGCCCTCTCTTCGATCAAGCGCCATGCTGTAGTTGGATTTGACACCGAGACTAAACCTTCATTCCGCAAAGGGCATCCCAACAAAGTGGCGCTCATACAGATATCAACCGGCGAATGCTGCTATCTGTTCCGTATAAACAAATTTGGCATAACTCCCGAATTGCGTGATTTTTTCGAAGATCCAGCCGTGCTGAAGATAGGCCTTTCATTAAAAGATGATTTCCATGTGATGCACCGTGGTATCGAATTCTCGCCAGCCGGCTTTATTGACCTTCAGGACATGGTAGCCGGATATGCCATCCATGATACCAGCCTCCAAAAAATATACGGCATCATATTTGGCGAACGTATTTCGAAAAGCCAACGTCTAAGCAACTGGGAAGCTTCAGCACTCACCGCTCCTCAGCAAATGTACGCCGCTATCGATGCTTGGGCATGCCTGAAGATATACCATGCTCTCACCTGCGGCGAATTTGACCCCAAAACTTCACCATATATACAACACACGGAAAACGAATAAATTTCACCACGAAATGGAAGTCACCCTTAATGTGACATCATTCCTCCTGAAGACATACTATACCACTAAAAATCATACCTTATACGAAATACTAAACCATCTCTTCATTCCCATGAAAAAATCAACCTGGCTACCATTGCTACTGCTTATTTATCTCGGGATAATGTGCTACATCGGCCGAGGCGAATTTTACGCAGGAAATTATCTATACTATTTCGGTATCATCGCTGCCACACTGTTCTGTATATTACTGCTCCACATATTCTTGAAGCGCGGAGGCACAATCGGCCGCCATCGCCGCTGACATCACCCCATCACAGTAGCGGCATCCTCGCCGTGACAATTCCGCTCACCTCCCCTACAATGCCTGACCGGATGTCAGCATTTCAAGCTTGCGGACAAGGCGAAACTTGCGTTGACGCAGAGTCACGTCT
>CANPDS010000317.1 GCA_947573015.1 uncultured Muribaculum sp. | reverse complement strand
CATAAACGCCGCTATCCGACATGCCTACTCCGACACCCCTGTCGAAAGCACCTTCTACCCCTGCGAGGAGATAGCGCGTCGCACCGGCCATAAGCTCACCTATCAAGGGGTTCCGCTTATAGCCGACATACTCTTCTTCCGCATACGGCAGGCCGACATCACTACGCTATTCAGCCATATCGGCCATCTGGCATGGTGCTACCGCGACGGGGGCAAAAGCGGAGGCCCCTACTCCGTCATTCCCGACGCTGACATGCTACGGTTCCAACGCAACATAGGCATATTCTCCTCCGCATACGACTTCTCACCCATAGGTACACACTCCATCGCCGACGGCCAACGCGTGCGCATCACCGGCGGACCGCTCGCAGGCTACGAAGGGATCGTCCACAAGCTCGTAAGCACAGCCCCCGACAATGCCCCTATCACCCCCGAAGGCACAAAATGCGCCCCAATCCGCGTGTTCCAGCTCGCCATTCTCGGCAACCTCGGCATCGAATGGACCGCCAGTATCGATGAACGCCTCCTCGAACCCCTCCCATAGTGGCGGTAACCTGCGCATTTTAAGCCCATACATTCTGTACACGCCACAGAGTCATCATACACTCACCTAATAGCCTTAATGGCTGCGGTGTTCCCAACGTAGTATAATCCACACTCAAAAATGGATTCATCATCACGCCCCGACAGCGGGTTCCGCGCTGCTTGGCACATTGCATATATCTGCGCGATATTCTTCATAATACTCATAGCGCTTATCATATGCCTTGCCGACGATCCGGTGTGCGACACGGCCATGACCAACGTATCGTTCGCATCGACCATAGTGTCCATCGTGCTTGCCGTAGTCTCCATCGTCATCTCCCTCTTCGCAGCATTCCGCACCTCCGAAAACGTCGGCTCCATGCAGGATGTAGTGAAATCGCTCGACAACTCAATCCGTCATCTGCGCAAAATCAAAACCATCGCCAGCGACAACAACAAACGGCTTGCCAAACTCACTGCCGATGCCCTGTCTGCTGCTCCTCAAAATTTAATCGAAGAAAAACACCAGCAAGAAGCTTCTGAGAATGGTGAGAATGATAATTCAGACACATCTGTAGCCACAAGCCCAAGTAGCATAGATAACACCACCAAAGAATCTGCCATATCCACCACTCCATTACCCTCATTCCTCTCTCGCCCCAATACAAATCAAGATTCGATTGAAAATACAGGTTTATCAACACAAGAGATCGAAAATCTTGCATTACACAAAATCAAAAGCCTATTCGGATTTGAACATCTA
Source organism: uncultured Muribaculum sp. (assembly GCA_947573015.1). GTDB lineage: Bacteria > Bacteroidota > Bacteroidia > Bacteroidales > Muribaculaceae > Muribaculum. Next base: position 1,639 of record CANPDS010000317.1, on the reverse strand, counting down.
AAACGGAATTATCTCATACGAGGAGTGTCACCAATGGCATTATTCGATGGAGTGGCTGACACTCCACATGGATTATATATATTTGATGTCAAAGTGATTCCTGGAGGCCGAGGACTGCTTCGTGTTGCAATCGACACATTCAAGCGCCGCATGGAAGGTGTCAGGGAAAACTACAATATGGATACCACCCATATCTATCTTATCATAGTATTCCGTGGCAACAACAAGGAGACCGTACTCTCACACAATAACTACGCTCCATACCTCACAAGCAACTCAACCGTCACCCTCCTTTATTTCAATCTCAACGAACTGTAAATAAAGCTAACGCTAATTACATCATAAAACAGAATCCGATCTAGTGACTAATCCCCATCTAATTGATTTAGAGCTTACCAATCTTAACAATGTTGTCCACATTGTAAATATTTACGTCATTGCACAAAAAGTTTTAAATGTCACTCTTCAGCAAATTCAGATATTCTAATGGAGCATCAACAGATGCCCTTTGGTTGACTTTTGTGAGAGTAGTCACCACTGTAATCGGATTGGTTTGCGTAAAACTAGTTTCCGTATATTTTTCCCTCGAAGAATATGCAATTTATGCTCAGGCTACACTCATCATTTCTACTGCCTGCTCTTTTTCTATCTTAGGATTAACTGATGCTGTCAACTTCTTTTATAATACACAAATACAACAAAAACACACAAAAGAACAATATCTCGGGACCATATTTGGCCTACAAACCATATTCGGTTTTTTTGCAGCTTGTATTATAATTTTCGGAGCGCAAAGCCTAGTCGATTATTTTGAATCGCCACAACTTCGTGCCACAATCGTATGGATTGCTTTCCAACCTTTGCTACAGAATTATACTGCAATGTTGCAGGTATTATTCATCTCAGTAGGCCGAGCACGCCACATCGCACTTATTAACTTCATTTGGGCTATAGCCAAGCTACTCACATTTATAGTGGCAACCTTATACACTGGCTCTATTGTTACAATTTTAGCATTGACACTTGCATGCGAGCTAATTCAAGTAATTTACTTTATTTTCGATCTCCGAGGGCGTGGAATTATAATTCAATTAAAAAAATTTTGTCACCGATTGGCTCGTCCAATACTTTCCTACGCTATTCCAATGGCAGCATTCGTTATAATTAATGCACTGATGCGCGATACAGACAAATGGATTATCGGCTATCTTGCCACTAACGATGATCTATCTATATATGCGAATTGTAGTCGCGTTCTTCCTTTTGATCTTGTGACGGCCTCATTTTTTACAGTTCTCATTCCTATTGTAACCCGGTTCATTCACACTGACAAAGACTACGTATTTAAAATTCTTGGCTATTATTATCGGTTCGGATTAATTATTACTCTAATACTTGTCGGCATGGCAATTTGTTTAAGCCACGATTTTTTACTATGTCTCTATGATAAAAAGTATCTCCCAGGCCTCGGTATCTTCATAATCTATCTACTGGTCGATCTTGTTAGATTCGCCAATGTCACGATTCTATATAGCGCTAGCGGAAATGCCAAGTCGTTGTTTAGGATAGTTGTGATGTCATTTATATTTAATTTTATAGCAGCCATCGTTTTTTATAAAACAATAGGCTTGACCGGTCC
>CANPDS010000316.1 GCA_947573015.1 uncultured Muribaculum sp. | reverse complement strand
TTAAGCTGACCGCCCGCGTGCCGCCAAGCTTGCACACACCATCTTAGTCACAGCACAGGGCAAACCGTTTTTGTTTGCCGTTTACTAAGTGTTCCGCAATAACAAAGTTGTACATAATTCATATAATTCACCCGACTCTATAAACGCGATCGACTGGGATCTCAAACATAAGAATGCTGATCTTTTCAACTATTATGTCGAACTGATCAAGCTTCGCAAGAACCATCCGGCATTCCGCATGACATCGGCCGACGACGTTGCGAGACATCTTGTTTTTGACAATGTTAAAAATCAGGAAAATCTCATATCATACTCGCTGAAAGACAATGCCAACGGTGATCCCTGGAAAGAGATCAAGGTGATTTTCAACGGAAGCGATACATCCCGCTATGTCAACATACCCAAAGCCAAATGGATAGTCATAGCCGAGGATGGCCAGATAGATGCAGAAGGTCTTGGCGAAAGCAAAGGAGGCAAACTCACAGTTGCCCCACGCTCAGCACTTATCCTTGCCAGAGAAAAATAAGCCGCGAGCCTTTGGCATTGTAGCTGACTAATTCGTATCTTTGCGGTAACTAAAGATAACTTTGTCTCAACCATTACTCTATTTTCAATGAAAACTATAGCCAAGCCCGATTTGGGATTTTGGAATTTATGGAATCTAAGTTTCGGCTTTTTTGGAGTACAGATAGCGTATGCTCTGCAAAGCGCAAACATTTCACGTATTTTCCAGACATTAGGGGCAGATCCCCACAACCTTAGTTATTTCTGGATCCTCCCCCCTCTTGCCGGACTGGTGATCCAACCTATCATCGGCACCATGAGTGATAAGACATGGAACCGCTTCGGACGCCGTCTGCCTTATCTGCTTTTCGGGTCGATACTTGCTGTTGTGGTTATGTGTCTGCTTCCCAACGCAGGCAGTTTCCATTTCGCAGTAGCCGGTGCACTCATATTCGGAGCTTTCGCGCTGATGATGCTTGATGTGTCGATCAACATATCGATGCAACCATTCAAAATGCTTGTAGGTGACATGGTCAACGAAAAGCAAAAAGGGCTGGCATACTCCATACAAAGTTTTCTTTGCAATGCCGGATCCGTAGTCGGATTTATATTCCCATTCGCACTGGCATGGATAGGCATAAGTAATGACGCTCCGGGCAATCAAGTGCCGGATTCTGTCAAATACTCATTCTACGGTGGCGCAGCCATACTGATACTGTGCGTGGGATACACATTCTTTAAAGTAAAAGAAATGCCCCCGAAAGAATATGCAAGCTACCATGGTATCACAGAAGAGCAAGAGGAGGAAAAGAGCAATTTCGTGCAACTTCTCGTAAAGGCTCCAAAGGTATTCTGGACTGTGGGCCTCGTACAGTTCTTCTGCTGGTGTGGATTCATGTATATGTGGACATATAACTCAGGAGCAATTGCAGAACATGCTTTCGGATGGAATCCAGATCCAGCAATGGCCAATGATCCACTCAACAAGGCTCTCTATCAAGAGGCAGGCAACTGGAATGGCATACTCTTTGCCGTTCAGGCGATAGGATCAGTAATCTGGGCGGCCATACTTCCTCGATTCAGCAACCGCCGTATGGCTTACTTCATTTCACTTCTCATTGGTGGCATCGGCTTTATCTCAACACTTGCCTTTACCGATAAGTGGATGTTATTCATAAGCTACTTCATGGTAGGTACGGCATGGGCCGCAATGCTTGCAATGCCATTCACCATCCTTACCAACTCCATTAGTGGCAAACACATGGGAGCATATCTTGGCCTTTTCAACGGCACAATCACCATTCCACAGATTGTGGCTGCCATTCTCGGCGGAATGATTTTCAAATTGTTCGGTGGGCTCCATCAGCTCAACATGATTGTGTTTGCCGGAGTCTTACTGATTATTGGCGCCATATGCGTTTTCTCCATAAAGGAAACATATGCAGAGAAACATGGAACTGCCATCGATCCATTCACCGAGGAAAAAGAGCCATTCTGACAAACAATATCAGGTTTCAGTAATCCAGAATTGAATCATACCGTGCATGCGCATCATTATCCATGAGCGCATGCATTTTTTTTGTACGTCACCTTGCAACATTATAGCTGACTATTACGTTAGGAGTATACAATAAGTCTATCAAAAACAGCACACATTCTCTCTAACATTCATTCTAACAATGTCTGCATCAATTCAACAATACACCCCTGAAAAGATACAAAATGATCACCGTGTTCTGGAATTATTATCCAATAATTTTCCAAACGCCGGAGCCGCCTCAACAGAGATAATCAATCTTGAGGCTATACTTAACCTACCTAAAGGAACAGAACATTTTATTGCCGATATACATGGCGAACATGAGGCATTCCGCCACATATTGAGAAACGCTTCCGGAAATATCAAACGTAAAGTCAATGAAATTTACGTCAATACTATGTCGGAGGAAGCGATACGCAATCTGTGCACCCTCATTTACTATCCCGAGCGGAAACTCGAACTCCTAAAAGCAGAAGAGAAAAACATTGACAACTTTTACAATATCACGCTTCACCAACTCGTACGTGTGTTGCAGTCGGTATCTTCGAAATATACCCGCTCAAAAGTGCGCAAAGCCCTTCCGCGTGAATTTGCTTATATCATCGAGGAGCTGCTTCATGAATCTCCATCAGATGATGACAAACAGGCCTACTTCAACCGTATTATCGAGACAATAATCTCCACCGGACAAGCTGACGCATTCATTGTGGCAATGTGCAACGTAATACAAAAACTGAGCATTGACCAGCTGCATATTCTTGGCGACGTGTTTGACCGCGGACCCGGTGCACACATAATAATGGACATCCTTTGCGAGTATGGCCGCTTCGACATGCAGTGGGGCAATCACGATGCTCTGTGGATGGGAGCTGCCGCTGGCAACGACG
>CANPDS010000315.1 GCA_947573015.1 uncultured Muribaculum sp. | reverse complement strand
TCCGCCAGGCCTTGACCGGAGCAACGGTACCGGGTTGTAGCGGTGCGATGTAGTAAGCTTACCCTTTTTTCATGCTCATACCAAAACATTATATTTCAAACAAACAGCGTGGTGTCACCTACCGACACCACGCTGTGTATTTAAGAGACATAAGTTTTTTAAGAGAGTGTTTATGAGCATTTAATAATGACCCCGTGAACTTAGGCCATATAGAGACTGAGTTTCACACTGTGGCTCAGACTCTTCCAAACCATCTGCAAAAATATCAATATTTTATTATCCCCAAATCCACGTATCCTACTTTTTCAAAAGGGATAATCACCGGGCCAATGCGCCACAGCCCGATTCGCATCAATTGGCTTATATTTGACCGGAGGAGCACAGGGATCAAAGTAGGCGCCGATAGATTGCCTCGGTATCAGCAGGAGTAAGAGGCACATAGGCACCTATCGGATTACCTTTATGAAGATGCAGTGCGGCTACAAGCGCAGGGATATCAGGCTCTTTTATACCAAGTGACCCGAAGTCATAAGGCATACCAAGCGAACGGAAGAATTGGCGTAGCCTATCAATTCCATTTGCCGCGATCTCGGCGGTAGAAAGAGTGCGATGAATGGCAATACCTGCATCAAGGAGCGACAGCTCATCCTCGTCCTCATCCTGCTCATGTGTGGCAACCCCCATCACACGCTCAGCAAATTGAGCGACTTTATCTGGATTTACAGCCGCAACATGCTCCATCCATGCCGGAATCACCGCTGCAAGACCTGCGCCATGCGCCACCTCCGGATACACTGCGCTTATTTCATGCTCAATGAAATGGCTCGACCAATCTTCACGGCGTCCGGTACCGCATATGCCATTATGAGCGAGTGTGGCAGCCCACATGATATTGGCACGGGCTTGATAATCGTCTGGACGTGCCATAACCTTCGGCGCCTCAATGATGATTGATTTCAATACACCTTCGGCCACACGGTCGGTAACTTCGCAATCAGGCGTATTGGTAAAATAACGCTCGAATATATGCGCCATCATATCGACAATACCGCATGCAGTCTGATAAAGCGGCAGACTCTCAGTAAGCTCCGGATTCATTATTGAGAATTTCGGCCGTAATGCCACTTCTGTGCGTAGGCTCAATTTTATAGCACCCTCGCGCAATGTGATTACCGAGTTGCCGGAACCTTCGCTACCTGCGGCCGGAATCGTAAGAACCACACCTACAGGGAGAGCACGCTCTACCGGACGCTTGCCACAATAGAAATCCCAGAAATCCCCGTCATAAAGAGCACCACATGCTATGCCCTTGGCAGTGTCGATCACCGACCCGCCCCCAACGGCTATAAGCATATCGATATTCTCCCGACGCACAATATCAATACCTTCGCGCACACGGTCGTCGGTAGGATTAGGCTTTATACCGCCCATCTCAAATATGGTTATTCCGGCCTCGCGCAAAGATGTCTCCACGCAATCAAGCACACCGCTACGACGGGCAGATCCGCCACCATACACCACCAGCACACGTGTGCCACCGAATTCACGTGCAAGTTCTCCGGCACGTTTCTGTGTGTCGCGCCCGAACACAAACTTTGTCGGCGCGAAATAAGTAAAATTGTCCATGCCTAACAGGATGTTTAAAGGGGTACGGCATCCCGCACCCCTTATTTAAAGTCGGTTTAATAATAAAGTACGTTAGCGACGCTTGTTGCCCTGACGCTTCTGCTGCTCACGGAGCATGGCCTGCTGCTGACGCTGAGCTTCTTCAAGACGCGCCATGAAGCCGCTCTTCTTACGAGGCTTCTTGGCGGCCTCGGCCATCTTGGCACGCATCTTATCCTCGTTGACCACACGGCGGAAGATATACATCTGTACAATAGTGATCAAAAGCGATAGGAAGTAATAGTATGAGAGGCCTGCCGCATAATTGTTGAAAAACACAAGGAACATCAATGGCATAAGATACATCATCCATTTCATACCGGGCATTGCCGATGATGACGGCTGATTAGCCATTGTCACTTTCGTATAAAGGATATTGGTAACCGTCATCAACAGACAGAACAATGACACGTGGTTACCAAAATATTCGGTAATCAAAGGTATATTACCTGTCCATGAGATAATAGCATCTGGAGCCGAGAGATCCTTCGCCCAGAGGAACGACTGACCGCGCAACTCGATACACGATGGGAAGAATGCGAACATAGCGATTAGCACCGGCATCTGGAGCAACATAGGCAGACAGCCTGCCATGGGGTTAGCCCCAGCCTTCGAGTAAAGCTCCATGGTCTTCTGCTGACGCAACATGGCGTTTTCCTGACCGGGATACTTGTCGTTGATCTCCTTTATCTCAGGATTGAGCAGACGCATCTTGGCCTGCGACATATAGCTCTTGTAGGTAAATGGGAAGAGGATGAGCTTGATGAAGATTGTGAGGCAAAGTATGATAATTCCGTAGTTGGAGAACCAAGAACCAAGTATGTCGAACACGGGTATGATAATCCATGTGTTGATCCAACGGAAAATAGGCCATCCGAGTGGTATAAGACGGGTAAGCTTGAGATCATCGTCGGGATACAGTTCCTTATCCACAGCTGAAAGCATCGGATAGAGATTCGGACCTATCAGCAGGTCGAAAGATGCCGGATGTTCCGATGCAGGATTGTAATCGAGAGTGGAGATAGCCTCAAGATTCTTGAGATAGTCAGCATCCTCATTGACAGAAAGCACTGTAGAGCGCAGGGCTGCGTTATTAAACTGGTTGCGGCCAATAAATGCCATCGAGAAGAACTGATTCTTGAATGCGATCCATTTCACCGGCTCGTTCACTTCTTCTGAATCGGAAGATGTCTCTTTCAGATTCTCAACATCACCGCCGGCATACTTATAATAGATGGCAGAATTGCGTTCCTCAAACATTCGTCCCTCTTCCT
>CANPDS010000314.1 GCA_947573015.1 uncultured Muribaculum sp. | reverse complement strand
GCAAAGTCGGAATTGACATTATGCGGAATTGCTGGGAAAGGTCGGATTCTTCGTCAACATTGTATTTGCCGATTGCTGCCTTGTCGCCAAATTCGGCAGCTACTTCGTCGATGATAGGTGACATTCTTACACAAGGACCGCACCATGTGGCCCAGCAGTCGATGAGAGTAGGACGAGAGGAGGAGATGTAGTCGTTGACATTTTCGTCGGTAAATTGGATAGCCATGATTAAATGATTGTTTTATTAGTTGATTAAAAACTGATTTAATAATGATTATGCTTGTATTATGTCGAAATCGATCGACATTTCTTCCAGGGTGGTCAGGGAGTGTCTGTTGACGGGGATTTTTACAGCGGTTGACAAGCGGAGTGAGCGGTTAAGCTCTGGATCGTGGATGCGTATGTATAGAGGCATGCGATCGTCTGAAGTCGAGGTTATCATGTCGTTGAGCACTCCATGCATGTTTTCGTTTAGTTGGTCGGTCTCAAGGTTGATGGTGATGCCCGACACGAGTTTTCCTTTTTGCTGTTCGAGGAGCGATATGGAGCCAATCTGAAATCTTACGTCTGAATTGGCAAAGCGGCGTGCATATCGGCCGCGTATGATGATCGGTGTCCCTTTAATTCCAAACTTGCCGTAGTCAATGAAGTCTTGTCCGAATAGTGGGAATTCGGCTGTGCCGGTATAGTCTTCAATTTTGAGAATTCCAAATGGACCTTTTCGGCCTTGCTTTATCTGATAGTCGCATACGAGACCTCCGAGCGTCAGATCGCGATCTTCCACGGGTCCATCTTCTGCAAATTCTTTAAGTGTCTGTGAGCAGCCGTAGCGTAGTTCTACGAAATAAGGGTCGAGTGGATGGCCGGATAGGTACATGCCTACCAGATCGCGTTCGCGATCAAGACGTTCGATGTCGTTCCATAGTGGGGCAGGTTTGATTGGTGGTCGTCCTGCGGTGTTTATAGATTCGTCGAAGTCGCCGAAGAGTGAATTTTCTTGTGTGCCTTTTGCATTCTGGTAGTTTTGTCCGTATCGTGCCAGAAGCTCGGCGAGTGTTTCACCTTTTACGTTGGCATAGAAAAAGTCTTCGCGTTTTACTTCGCTGAAGCAGTCGAATGCACCGGATAGAGCGAGACCTTCCAAAGTGCGTCGGTTCAAGGCGGCCTTGTCGACGCGTTCCACAAAGTCGTATATCGATTCGAATTGACCGTCCTTGTCGCGTGCGTTTATAATTGCGCTTACTACATTGACTCCGATCCCTTTTATGGCTGCGAGTCCGAAGCGTATGTCACCTTTTTTATTTACACCGAATGAGCTGAACGATTCATTGACATCAGGTCCTTTTACGCTGATATGCATTGATTTGCACTCATCCATGAAGTTGGTGAGCTTGTTTATGTCGGAAAGGTTGCGGCTTAGTACGGCAGCCATGTATTCTGCCGGATAGTTTGCTTTGAGGTATGCTGTCTGGAATGCCACCCATGAGTAGCATGTGGCATGACTTTTGTTGAATGCGTAGGATGCGAATTTTTCCCAGTCGGCCCAGATTTTTTCAAGGACCTCTGGTTTGTGTCCGTTTGCCTGACCTCCTTCGAGAAATTTGCCTTTCAGGTGGTTCATCTTGTCGATGAGTTTTTTACCCATGGCCTTGCGTAGGGTGTCGCTTTCGCCTCGGGTAAAGTTGGCAAGCAGTCGCGACAGCAGCATGACCTGCTCCTGATATACTGTTACGCCGTATGTGTCCTTGAGGTATTTTTCCATTACCGGAATGTCGTATACAATGGGCTCTTTGCCATGTTTACGGGCAATGAAATCGGGGATGTAGGCCATAGGCCCCGGACGGTACAGGGCATTCATGGCTATGAGATCCTCGAATACGGATGGCTGTAGCTCGCGGAGGTATTTCTGCATGCCTGGCGACTCAAACTGGAATGTGCCTGTGGTGCGTCCTTCACAATATAGCTGGTATGTCTTGGGGTCGTCGATCGGTATGTTGTCGATATCGAGGTCGATGCCGTTAGTCTGTTTGATATTGTTTATGGCTTCCTTGATGATTGAAAGTGTCTTCAGACCGAGGAAGTCCATCTTTATCAGTCCGGTTTCTTCTATTACGCATCCCTCGTATTGTGTGACAAGAAGTTTTGAGCCGTCTTTGTCGGTGGCTGTGCTTACAGGCACCCAATCGGTGATGGGATCGCGTCCGATAATGACTCCGCATGCGTGCACGCCGGTTCCTCGTACGTTGCCTTCGAGTTTTTGTGCGAAGTGCAGTGTCTCGCGTATCTGTTGGCTTGGGCTGCTTAGCTCGGTTTTGAATTCCGGAACATACTCGTAGCAGTTTTTAAGTGTAGGCTTGAGCTCTTTGCCATTGACCTCTGGCATATGGCGAGGGATGAGTTTTGTAAGGCGATTGCCTTCCGCTACAGGGAGTTGTTGCACACGCGCAACGTCCTTTATGGCCATTTTTGCGGCCATGGTGCCGTAAGTTATGATATGTGCAACTTTGTCGGCGCCATATTTTTCAGTAACATATTTGAGCACGTCGGCACGTCCGTCATCGTCGAAGTCGATATCAATATCAGGTAGGGAAATTCGGTCTGGATTTAAGAAGCGCTCGAACAGTAGATCATATTGCAGAGGATCGAGCTGGGTAATGCCGAGGCAATATGCTACTGCTGATCCTGCCGCTGATCCACGTCCAGGACCAATTGAAACGCCACGGTCTCTACCTGCTTGTATGAAGTCCTGCACGATCAGAAAGTAACCTGGAAACCCCATGTTCTTTATCGTATCAAGCTCGAAGTCAATGCGCTCGCACTGCTCCTTGGACGGCGTTCCCCACCGGCGTTTCGCTCCCTCGTATGTGAGATAGCGTAGGTAATCATCGTTATCGGTAAAGCCGTCTGGAAGTGGGAAGTTGGGAAGAATTGGCGTGTGGTCGATGGTGTATTTGGTTACTTTTTCTAATATTTACGTAGTATTTGACAG
>CANPDS010000313.1 GCA_947573015.1 uncultured Muribaculum sp. | reverse complement strand
GGTCGCCCGATGTGGTTCTCGGCATTCATAGGCAATGGCTTCGTATCGCTGCCGATGATTACAATAAGCCTATATTCTCGTATTATTTCAATAACATTATATCACTTCCGATGGGATTTTCAGTTACGCTTAATGCATACGGACAGAGCCGTGGAGACATGCATACAAATCGTTTTGGTGCTGCTATGTTTGTAATGGATGCATCGTTTGGTAAGTCGCTTATGCGTGATTCATTACAGATAAAACTTTCGGCTACGGATATATTCAATACCGCCAATAATGACTGGAGCATGAATACTTCTGGAGTGTTTGTTGACAAACGTCAGAGCTATGACCGACGGGGTATTTCCCTATCTCTGACATATCGCTTTAATCCTACTAAAAGCAAATACAAAGGTGATTCTGCATCCGAGTCTGAAATCAAACGCCTGTAGAGGGTATTGGCCCATATTGGTCTGGCAATAGTACTTCGCTTGCATTTTGTTTGGAATGAGCTGAAAATTTAGTAAATTTGCAATATATAATCATGGTTTGATGTGTTTGTGATAAAAATAAAGTTCGCTATTTCGCATCATTATAAATATGTTCAACTTTGATTATACACTATTTACGCATTAAATCAGCTCATTATATGGAAAAGAAATTACGTATTGCAGTCCAGTCAAAGGGACGTCTCTATGAAGAGACGATGGCTCTGTTTGCTGAGGCGGGCATAAAACTTACTGCGGTGAAGCGCACTCTGCTTGTGCCATCGCGCAATTTTCCGGTGGAATTCCTTTTTCTTCGCGATGATGACATACCGGAAACAGTAGCCAATGGTACTGCCGATCTTGGCATAGTAGGTCTGAACGAAGTGCTTGAGAAAGGTAGTGCCGTAGATATTGTTAAGGAGCTTGGCTTCAGCCGTTGCCGGTTGGCACTTGCTATTCCGCAGCATATAGAGTATACCGGCCTTGCATGGTTTACAGGAAAGAAGATAGCGACATCATATCCTCACATACTTGCCAGATTTTTATCAGACAATGCTATACGTGCTGACATTCATGTTATCAGCGGATCTGTGGAGATTGCTCCTGGTATTGGTCTGGCTGATGGCATATTTGACATTGTATCGTCAGGTTCGACACTCGTCAGCAACAATCTTGAGGAAGTTCATTCCGTGCTTGATTCTCAGGCTGTGCTTATAAAGAGTGCTGCCCGTGAGCTTCCTGCCGATAAGGCTGAGATACTCGACGAACTGTTATTCCGTTTCGAGGCTGTAAAGGCTGCTGAGGGACGCAAGTACATACTTATGAATGTACCTAAAGACAAGCTTGATGAGGTTCTTGCCATTCTTCCGGGCATGAAGAGTCCTACGGTGTTGCCGTTGGCCAATGCCGATTGGTGTTCAGTCCACTCAGTGCTTGATGAAAAGCGTTTCTGGCAGATTGTAAGCCGGTTGAAAGCCGCAGGTGCCGAGGGGATTCTTGCCTTGGATATAGAAAAAATGATACTCTGATAAGCAGTTGGCTATGGAGATATTGCGTTATCCCGACCGTAAGGAGTGGAAAGCATTGACATCGCGGGCATTGGCTTCTCAGGCAGCGCAGGTTACAGCTACTGTACGATCTATAATGGACGATGTAGCATCGCGTGGCGATGAAGCGGTGATGGATTATGAAGAGCGTTTTACTGGCAAACGCCCTGCGGAGCTCGTGGTCACCGCTGAGGAGATTGACTGCGCAGCTTCGAAACTGACGGCGGAGTTGCGCACGGCAATTGAAGCGGCTGCGCGTAATATTGCTGCTTTCCATAGAGCCGAAGTTCCTGAGCCGGTTGAGGTGGAGACCACACCTGGAGTATTGTGTATGCAGCGTCCTGTTGCCATAGAGCATGTCGGACTGTATATCCCAGGAGGTAACTCTCCACTCTTCTCTACTGTGCTTATGCTTGCTATTCCGGCCAAAATAGCCGGATGTCCGCATATCGCCATGTGTACTCCGGCTGGTCCCGATGGTACCATCCATCCTGCCATACTGTATGCCGCCAAGGTTGCCGGAGTCGATCATGTATACCGTACAGGTGGTGCTCAGGCGATTGCTGCCATGACATATGGTACAGACTCCGTGCCTCGTGCCGATAAGATTTTTGGTCCAGGCAACCGTTATGTAATGGAAGCCAAACAGCAGGCTACCTTGTGTGGATGTGCCATAGACATGCCGGCCGGGCCATCGGAAGTGCTTGTGATTGCCGATTCTGAAGCTAATCCTCTATTTGTGGCTACCGATTTCCTCTCGCAGGCAGAGCATGGTCCCGACAGCCAGTCTATATTGCTTACCACATCCGAAAAGTTGCTAGATACTTTTCCGGATATTCTTGACAAGCTGCTTTCACGCTTGCCGCGCCGCGATATGATGATGCATTCGCTTGAACATAGCCGCATCATATTGTTGCATGATGATGCCGAGATGATGGAGTTCTCCAACCTCTACGCTCCTGAACATCTTATACTCAATCATCGTGATGCCGGCAGGCTGTGTGGTATGGTGCGGAATGCCGGTTCTGTATTTGTCGGTCCGTGGTCGCCTGAAAGCGCTGGTGACTATGCTTCTGGCACTAACCATACACTGCCTACATCCGGATATGCACGTGCCTACAGCGGAGTCAATATCGACAGCTTCATGCGTAAGATTACATTTCAGCGCCTTACTCCCGAAGGCATTGCTTCGCTTGCTCCTACTGTCATCGCTATGGCCGAGGCTGAAAGCCTCGATGCTCATGCTTTGGCCGCCAGAGTGCGCACATCCGATTACAAGTAACACAATTTTCAATACAATTAATGCGTAACTGCATGACACTTCAGCAACTTGTTCGTCCCAACATACTCAATCTCCTTCCTTACACATGCGCACGCAACGAATATTCTGGCGAGGCGCGTGCGTGGCTCGATGCCAATGAAAACAGTATGATTCAAGGGCTTAACCGTTACCCTGATCCATTGCAACTCGATGTGAAGTCGCGTCT
>CANPDS010000312.1 GCA_947573015.1 uncultured Muribaculum sp. | reverse complement strand
GGCATTCGCCTTTATCCAGGCTACATCTTTATCGATATTGGCAGCGTTTATCACCAGAAGATATTCTTCTGCATTACACTTATACACCAACAGATCGTCAACTACCCCACCCTGATGATTGCACATCATGCCATACTGAATCTTTCCATCAGTCATAACACTTACATCATTGGTGAACAGATGATTTACATACTTCTCCGCATCGACACCCCTGACATACACCTCGCCCATATGGCTTACATCAAACACACCGCATGCCGAGCGAACGGCACAATGCTCCTCTACTATACCCGAATATTGTATCGGCATATCAAAGCCTGCGAATGGCGACATCTGTGCTTTTAACGCCACATGACGGTCGTGCAGACATGTAATTTTGTTATCTTGTGATTCCATGATTGTGAAAATTTAAGTTAAGTATGAGCTTGTATAACGGATTCTTTCATCCGAACAACAGATCTATAAAGCGCTCTGTGCTCAGCGACAATATACATCTGGAGACATCGATATGCTGCTCGCGCATCCTTTCAGACACCGCTTCCCGTGAGTAGCGGCATCCTGCCAACTTGCTCAGAAGTGCGATATGTATATCCACCAACGGAAAAAAATCACCCTGCAATGCCACATTCTCTATCAATCCTGAATGAATTGACACAGATACGTTGAATTCTCCGACGCCATCAACACGGCTAATGCCTGAATGGATAGAGGCACCTCTGTCACCATATATCCACTCATTTCTATAATATGGCAAAGACTGCACTGAGATAGCAGCGACATCTCCATACGACAGATTCAAGACATCGTCGCCGCAAAAACAGCTACGGACATATGTTTTAAACCGGTCGATATCAAGCGAAGGAAGATGTGAGCGCAACGTAGTGATACGACTTTTCACCGACGATATTCCACGGGCATCAAGTTTGGCTCCGGATGGTGAAATGGCATTAAGCATATGCGCTATATTAGTATCAAACAGCATGGTACCATGTATGATACATTTATCAGGCAAAAGCATGAGAGCATTCCCCGACACTTTCCGATCGCCGATCAGCACATCGTTCCTACCAGATGTGGAGGCATCAAGCCCCAAACCACGCAACATATCCACCACCTTGGCGGTATATCTGGCAAAAAGCACCGGCACCTCGGCAGTGCGGGGCATAATGGCACTGAACATGATATTATCGCTGTCGGCATACACACATCCTCCGCCGCTTTTACGCCTGAAGAAGCGTATGCCATGACCCCTGCAATAATCTACATCTACTTCAGCCAGAATATTCTGATTGCGCCCGAAAATAACAGTGGGCTGTACCTGCCACATGAAAAACAACTCCTCCTCAGAGGACATAGCCGCAAGGTATTCTTCCATTGCAAGATAGAATGGAAGACAGCGCATGATGTTTTCACATGGTAATTTGATGTATTTCATGGGAAGTCGGTTGGTCTTCCCCAAAATTAGCTAATGTTTTCGAATGACAAAACTTTTTGAGAGATAAATATCTCCCTTTTTCGCGACTTACCGATTTAACGGACTACAGTCATCTTATGATCTGACGGACAAATGGCCGGAAGCGGAACCAGACGGGGTATAAGCGAAGATGAATCGCGAGGAACATCCCTATTGTATTTGCTGAAAACAGCTTCAGCGCTCCGTGTAAACGCTCGGCAGTGTGCACGCCATTCATCCGGAATGTCATTTTGTGAATTATTTTCTGCGGCCTCAACGGGAATAAGACGGAAATTCGGCACATTCTTGGTAGGAGGCACTGTAAATACCAACCGATAGTCGGCGGTATCGATTACTGCACGCCCAAGCATGTCGCGCGACAGACGCACACGCACCATAGCTCCACCTCGTGTATCCCGCGTGCGCATATTAGAGATAAAATTACCCAAAGAATACACCACAAGCGATTTGCGACCCAAGGAATCTGTGCGCATCTCCATCGGCTGTATCACGTGGGGATGTCCTCCTATTACCATGTCGACCCCTTTGCCCACAAGAAAATCAGCCAGAGAACGTTGACTCTGGTTTGGAGTAAGATGATACTCATCTCCCCAATGCATACATGCCACCACTATCTCCGCACCTTTCCGGCGTGCATTGCGGATGTCGGAGGCTATCAGATCCCTGTCGATATAGTCTACTACGGCATCCGTACGCAGAGTAATGCCATTGGTGCCATAGGTATAATTAAGAAACGCCACGCGAAAACCACCCACATCCTTCACCATCGGCAATACCGAATCACGCTCCTGACGGTTGCGGTAGGTGCCTATATGATCAATACCTCGGCCAGACAGACAATCAAGCGTTCTTACCAGTCCTCGGTCACGTCTGTCGAGAGTATGATTATTAGCAGTAAGCATCATGTCGAATCCGGCCTCATGCAAAGCGTCCATATAAGCATCCGGTGCACTGAAACAGGGATATCCGGTATATGGCGCACCGCCAAGAGGTGTCTCAAGGTTAACCACAGCATAGTCAGCACCTTTTATATATGTGGAAAGTCCGGAGAAGCAGTCGGAATAATCAAACTTTCCGTCTGAGCGTCGGGATGCATCTATCTGGGCCTGATGTTGCATGGCGTCACCAGCAAACAAGAGGTCAACAGAATTGAGATCTCGCCCCCACGAAAACATGGAGGCGAGTGAAAACAGTAATGATGCGAGCAGGGTCATGACAGACCTTATATTAGAACTTGTTTATCCACGAGGATATATCGCACCCTGACCAGCAAGGAGGGTATTTTTCATTAGAGAGCAGATTGTCATCGGCCCAACACCGCCGGGTACTGGTGTAATATAACTGCACAGCGGCGCTACATTTTCGAAATCCACATCTCCGCGCAGACGGAAACCGCTCTTGCGAGTGGCATCCGGAACCCTGGTAGTGCCTACATCGATAATCACGGCACCAGGCTTCACCATATCGGCAGTGACAAAACCGGGTTGCCCGAGAGCAGCTATTATAATGTCGGCCTGACGGCATATTTCTTT
>CANPDS010000311.1 GCA_947573015.1 uncultured Muribaculum sp. | reverse complement strand
GGACATTGTCAATAAAAGATGTGACTCCTATAGCCAATGAGGCTGCATCCCATGCTGTCTCAAGTACTTGCCCGGTGGGATCGGTGAGGATCAGGGGATTGTTGGCGCAGTAGGCGAAGGGCGCGATAGGATAGTATTTCTCGGCGAGGTCATCGGGACGGTCAAAGCGTATGGTAGCAGGATTGTAGGCACGGGCCTCGAAGTCGTAGAGGTCGAGGCCGTTGACGCGGTCGAGCTCCTTGCCTCCGAACTTCCACCGCTGGATATTGGTGAGGGCGCCGGTGTACATGCTCATCCCGTAGGGATAGTAGTGGTTAACCTGACAGACCTGGCCTCCAGAGGTGATGTCGGTGCGGTTGTTGCCAAGATGGTCGCGCTGAAAATAATGGTATTCGGGAGTGGCGGTGCCGCTAAGACTGATATAGCCCCCGTCGAGATTGATGCGGTCGAGCACGCCATCCTCGTAGACAAACTGGCCGCAGTAGTCCGTCGTGGTGGTTTCCAAAGGCTGCTCGGCTCCGATCACACCCGGGAGAGTCGGCTGAAGCGAGGGCACCCGGTGCTCCGTGCAAAGCTTTCGCCCCTGGGCATCGTAGATGTAGCCCGTATGTGCGCCGTTGCTGAAACTGATTGTGCGCGGACGGTGGTTGACATCGTAGGTGATCCGATTGATGCCGCGGTTGAGATCGGAGATCGTGTTGCCACTCGAATCGTAGGTGTACTCGACATCATCGTCAGCGCCGTCAACAAAATGGAAGGCATTGAAGTAGGTCAACTCCGGAGCGTCGTCACTGATGCGCGTAACCTGATTGCCTCGGTATTCATACGTCAGACAGTCGATGACGCCCTCCTTTTTCACCCCGACACCAACCTCGGTGATGCCGCGGCGCGTCAGCGACGTGACATTGCCGTTGAGATCATAATCATACCATGTGCTGTATAGACCATGCTTCCCGCCGGCATCATAGTAGTCGGCGGAGGTGAGGCGCGACAGTCCGTCGTAGCTGTAGGCGTAGCTGCGCTCAACGTCGCCGGGCACGTTGGGTTGCCACTTCATGCGACTGACATTGCCGCCGGGGGTGAAGTCGAGCCACTGGCTGTAGCGGTCGGAGGTGATGGCGGTCTGACGCGAGCGGATGTCGTAGGCGTAGGTCGAGGTGATCCCCGCGGTCTCGCTCTGGAGGCGGCCCACGGTGTCGTACTCCTTGGCGGAGAGAGTCGTCCACTGTCCGCTGCCGAGGCGGTGGCGCACCGCCAGCTCACGGCCCTGACGGTCGTACTCGCGCTCCCACTGCTGAAGGATGCCGGTGGGGTCTGCGGCAGTAGTGTGGGTCAGCTCGGTGAATACGGGGTTGTCCACGTAGTCGTACTCCGTGGTGGTGCGGTCGTAGCCACCAAGACGGTTGGCCTCTACGCTCTGTACCGTACGTCCCCGGTGGTCGTAGTAGTAGGCCGAGGCATAGCCCACCTTGGCCGCAATGCACAGGAGCATCACAGCCAAAAGAATGGGATATGTCGACAGCTTTCTCATCGGTTAATGATTGGATTGTGATTTGAGACGGGCTTGGATAGTGTCCCAAATAGGATCGTGGTCAATTTCAGGCGACGGTTTGTATTTGGCCCGGTACTCATCGCCCACACGCTCCAACTTTGATATAATCTCCGGAATTTTGGGTTCATAATACTCATAATTAGGTTCTCCTCTTTTTTTAAGTTCCTGCATATGTTTTTGCATTGTTTCCCTTAAAATCGAATAATTATCGGGATCAACAATGCGCCCAAGCAACATATCTCCCAAGAACCATTGTATACCATTTATATATTTATCTGGAGATTCGATAAGATATTTCTTAACATCACGGTCATATACGTTTTTAAGGGTAGCATAATCAAATATCCGTTCCATAAGATCTTCAATCATAAGATATAATCTATGATACTCTTTCTCGAAATTACTTCCATCAAGACAAAAGAAAAAATCATCCGGAATACCATAGTCCCTACCACCAATTACAACACTTGGTTTATTACGAAAATCTCGAATATTAAATATGTCAGTCCTTACATATTCTTCATACCATTCCCACAAAATATTGAAACGGCGTGATGCATATGGAGTTATTTCAAGAAAGTCGGACAATACTTTAGACCCATCTAAAGCTCTCATTTGCCATCCTGAGACTCGCGAGTGAACTAACCCAATTTCATACCATCCATCTGAAATTTTCATTTTGAAAGATCCTTGTGATTTTAGATATCTAAAATCTCTTAGAATTGGTTCTTGACGCAATAACTCCAAAACTCGGTTATACATCTCAATGCTCGTGAAATTATTTGTTCCCATACTTCGTCTTCTTTTCGTAATTAGTTACTTTAATACTTTCTATATCTGGTACTGATTTCGTGGTTGATCCTTTTGATTTCACCATAAAAGTTTGATTCCCACCCACATTTTCAACATGAGATTTTGCGGCATTCTGCCCCTTGGATAAGTGAGTCGATTCTCTTAGTTTTATTTCATATATCGTATACGTGCCATCACTATTTTTTACAAGCGCATCGACATTCGTGCGATTACCCGCGACATTGCCTATGCCATTATCTGGAACCAACCTAATATTTGTATATACCTCAGCACCAGAGGCTCGTAGTTGTTCAATAAACTCTTTTTCGAATGCTCGCCCCTCAGCAATAGCCCCAGCATTCTTCATGCCGCCTTTAGTAGCAACTGAAGTGGCATCAGCAGCTGCTTCAACGGCTGCTTTGCCACCACGATAAGCCTTTATTCCGGCTCCAGCACCTCCTGGTACCATCGGTATTGCCGCAGCCAACGCATCAACGGCAATGCCGATTCCATCCACTACCGCAGCTTTTGCATTGCCTTGACGGACATTGTCAATAAAAGATGTGACTCCTATAGCCAATGAGGCTGCATCCCATGCCGTCTCAAGGACTTGCCCAGTGGGATCGGTAAGGATCAGGGGATTGTTGGCGCAGTAGGCGAAGGGGGAGATGGGATAGTATTTCT
>CANPDS010000310.1 GCA_947573015.1 uncultured Muribaculum sp. | reverse complement strand
CGCCGATGCCGCCGACCGTTTGAAGGTGTCGCGGCTCGACATCTCGCGCCATGCCGACAAGCTCCGCATCGAGATGCTTATAAAGGCTGCTGGCATTCAGCCAGGCCGCGACCGCGAGGTGGTGTTCACTCCCGTGATCCGTTCGCAGACATCGGCCGACAGCCTCGAGCTGCCCGTGGTGACCATCTGCGGACGCAACCGCTACTATTCCCATCTGCGCAACCACGATCTTGATCCCGACGAGACCATCTACGAAGCCGGTTCGAATACTACCGTCGACTATCATATCGACGTGCCTTTCGAGTCGTGGATGGAGCGCTCGCGCATCGACATGCGCGAGGATGTGGCCAACTGCTGCGATCCTGCCATACCTGATGGCGAGACCCCCGTGGCCCTGCTCGATTTCGTCCCCGAACCTTACGTGCCAGCATATCGCTTCGTGGCACTTACCGGCGACTCTGTCATCGAGCGCACCGCCGAAGGCAAGGCCTACGTCGACTTTATCGTCAACCGCACGGAGATACGCCCCAACTACCGCCGCAATAAGGTAGAGATAGCCAAGATCATTGCGTCGATCGACAAGGTGAAAAACGATCCTGACGCCACCATAACGCGCATCACCATCAAGGGTTTCGCCTCGCCCGAAGGCTCATACTCCAACAATGTTCGCCTCGCCATGGGGCGTACAGCTTCGCTCAAAGAGTATGTGCGCGAGCACTATAATTTCGATCCCGAGATCATGATGACCGACTATGAGCCTGAGGATTGGGAAGGTCTCTATGCTTTCCTCGACACATGCACGCTGCCCCATCGTCGCGAGCTGCTTGAGATAGCCCGATCACCCATGGAGCCCGATCCCCGCGATCATGAGATGCGCCGCCGTTATCCCGAAGAATACAAACTTATACTCGACAGCATATACCCGGGTCTGCGCCACTCCGACTATACAGTAAAGTACAATATACGCACATTCGTCGACATCAACGAGCTGAAGCGCGTATATGCCGACGATCCATCAAAGCTTCGGCCGGTCGACTTCCAGCGCATTGCCGCCACCTATCCCGAGGGCAGTAAGGAGTATTGCGACGTGTATCTTACCGCCGTCAAGCTCTATCCCTACGATGCTCAGGCCAATGTGAATGCCGCCAACATAATGATGTCGCGTGGCGACTATACAGCCGCTGCCCGCTATCTGCATCATGCCGGCGATACCCCCGAGGCCATATATTCGCGTGGCTTGCTCGCTGCGCTCAATGGCGATCTGCAACGCGCTGCCGTCCTATTCACCCAGGCGCGCGACATGGGGCTTGATATAGCTTCCGAAGGTCTTGCGCAGACCGAAGCAATACGCAACCGCCCCACGGTGACATATCTCATCACTCCCAAGCCCTGAGGCGCGTATGCATGATTTGCCCTACGTATGGACGCACCTTGGTGCGTCTGCCATCCTTACAAAAACGATATTCAAAAACTATCCAAATATATAATTGATCACACATTATTAAAAAAGACGAGAAAAAATCATTTAATTATTTACCAATCATATCTAATATGAACAAATTAAACAAACTATTCATCGGCTTTGCTGCGATGTCGCTTTTCGCAGCTTGCTCAAGCGACGATCTCGCTCTTGACGGCGGTCCCGTAAACGGCGACAATGGCACCACCGGCACTGATGGCGAGCAGGTGTTTATCAAAGTTAACATCAAGGCGGTCAATCCAAGCCGTGCTGCTGAGGATCATCCTACCACTACTCCTGACAATGACAAGAATTATGAGTATGGCACACATGATGAACATGCTGTAAGCAGTGCACGCTTCTTCTTCTTTGGCGAAGATGGTACATTTATCAGCGAAGGTAGCTTTGCATTTGGTGACAATGAAGGAACTGATGCTAATATTGAGTATTTTGGTCAGAATGTACTTGCTGTAGACAAGTCTTCAGAGAAAGGCAATCCTCGTTATGTCATCACTGTGCTTAATGCTCCTCTTTTTAAACATAGAGGATCTATCCGCGAGACTGCTGAGGCTCTTGACGAACTTTACTTCAATGATATTGACAATACCCGTTACTTTGTGATGAGCACATCAAGCTGGTATGAGGGTACAACTGATAATAAGAATCATGACGATCAGTACTACTATGCTACACGTCTTGACGATTCTAACTTCCACCTTTCTGCATCTGAAGCACAGAGCGATGCCAACAAGGTTGATATCTATGTAGAGCGTCTTGCTGCCAAGTATGAGGTTAATGTAGATATGACCAATATGACATCTGATCAGATTAAAACCTATAAAGATGATAAAAATGTGGAACATACAATCTACCGTGTAAGCGGCACCGTCGGCGGAGATGATAATGATGACAGTGTAGGCGGTGCGGCTGCTAATGACGCTATGTACGTTGAGTTCCTCGGTTGGGATGTCAATGCTACTGCAAAGCAGAGCTACCTTTCCAAGCAATTTAAGGATGGCTGGAATACTGCTGCTCCTTTTACCGGTTGGGATAAATATGCTACTGTTGACTATCGTACATTCTGGGCTAAGTCTGTAGTATATGGCACAACTCCAGGTCAGGACGCTCTCGATTATCAGCAAGGATCCTTCACTCTTAAAAAGAAGTTTGGTGCATCAAGCAAAGGTGTAGAGTATGTTGCATACAGTAACGAAAATACCAATGAGCCGAATATCTTCCAGAAGTTGAATGTAATTGAACCGACAGTGGTTGATGTTGATTCTCGCTACGTTACACATATCGTACTCCGTGCCCGTGCATGCAATATCAATGGTGAGAGTCTTGACCTTGTGAAGTATCAGGGTATCAACTATCTCCGCCCGTCATTCCTTGCCCACCTCCTCAACTCTATCGACCTCGGCACCAAGAAGAATCTCAACTTCTGGGTAGAGGATAAGATGGTCGAAGGCAAGATGACTTACAAGCAGATTGATGAAACATACCTTACTATCGTGGCTGCTGGTGATGGCCTTGGAACAGTAGATGCTGTTGCAGACGAGTCAAAATGCAGCAA
>CANPDS010000309.1 GCA_947573015.1 uncultured Muribaculum sp. | reverse complement strand
ACTCCATCGTCGCCAACAGTCCGAAAGTTACGGTGAAATGCACCAATGCGACCTTAAGTCAAGCCCTTGATGAATCATTGAAAGGTACCGGTCTCCGCTATGAGATTATGCCGGGTAATGTGGTGGTAATTCTGGAGAAAAATTCCGCCAGAGGAGATAAAAAGACCGTTCTTCCCGTTGTGAAAGGAACCGTATTTGACGAATCGGGCGATCCTGCCATAGGAGTATCGGTAATCGTAAAAGGGTCGAGTGCGGGTACGATGACGGATGCCGACGGCAATTATGTGCTCAACAATGTGCCTTCCGACGCGAAAATACGCTTTTCGATGGTTGGATGCATGCCGCAGGAGATTGCGGCTACCGACAGAAAGGCTCTTGCAGCCGTGAGGATGAACGCCGACTCCAATGTGCTTGATGAGGTTGTCGTGGTGGGCTATGGCAAGCAGTCTGAGAAACTCCTCACCACCTCAATATCATCACTTAAGATTGATGACATAGATCAGGGCAATGACTACAACGTCACCAAAATGCTTCAGGGACGTACCGCCGGAGTGAGCGTGGCTACTGCAAGCGGCAAGCCCGGTGCGCAGCCGAATGTGCGTGTGCGAGGCATAGCCTCAATCTCAGGTAATGCCACACCGCTTTATGTGGTTGATGGTGTGCCAAATGACAATCTCCCTTATCTCAATCCAAACGATATTGAGCGCATGGATGTGCTCAAGGATGCATCGGCAACGGCCATATATGGCTCGCGTGCCAACAATGGTGTGGTCATCATCACCACAAAATCAGGTAAACAGAACTCAAAGACCACATTCAATGCTTCGGTGAAGCATAGTATCGGATGGATTGCCCACGACATAGAGATGGCCAACTCGGCGGAGTATGCACGCACCATCCAGCAGGCAGTCGACAACTACAACGAACAGTTTGCCGGGGTGAAGCAGAAAGAAGTATTTCTTATACCTGACAATATAGTGGAGACCGATTGGATGAGTTATCTCCAACGCGATGCGGCCCACACTACCACAGCCAATCTCAGTATGTCGGGAGGCAGTGACAAGACATCATTCTTTACCTCTCTGGGATATAATGACCAACAAGGCATTTTGCGTAAGACCAGTTTCCAGCAGATCAACGCACGTGCTAAATTCTCGCATATCATAAGCCGTATTTTCAAGTTCAACCTCAACATGTCAGGGTCGTACACCTCTGAAATGCTCAGCGAGGAAGGCGACGGATCGTTGAAAATCATACGCTCAGCACGTGAGCAGCAGCCATGGGTGGGTCCATATCGTGAGGATGGCAGTTATACCGCAAACGGCAATGAATTGTTGCGGCACAATCCTGAGATGGTGCTTAATGAGGAGGATAACACAAATCGCCGACTTGAGGGTATTGTGGTTGCGAATCTGGAGGTTACTCCGTTTTCGGGATTTAAATGGACTCCATCTGTAAGTTATTATGGCAAATTCTCAGATGGGAAAAAGACCCTTACAGAGAAAAACGCTGCCAGAGGTCAATCGGCCGGATGGGCTGCTATATCGCAGCAGAAGAATACAACTTATCGAATAGTAATTGATAATGTGTTCTCCTATGATAATTCGGTAAGCAACCTTATGTATAGCCTGATGGCCGGACATTCATATGAAAAGTATGCATATGAGCAGTTTGGAGCAAAGAGCGACAACTATAAGGATAATGCCTTCCCGTCATCAAGTTTCGGGCTGATCAATGCTGGCACAGGCATATATCCCGGAACAATTAATTACAATGCTTATGCAATAGAATCGTACTTCGGACGAATCGCACTTAACTGGGACAACCGTTATATCCTTAATGCCACTCTTCGTAGCGATGGCTCGTCGCGTTTCCCAAAGAACAACCGTTACGGCACTTTCCCGTCGGCATCATTGGCATGGCGTATAGCCAATGAGAATTTCTTTCCTAAGAATACTGTTCTCAACGACCTGAAGTTGCGTTTGAGCTGGGGTAATACCGGATCTATGGCGGGTATCAGCGATTGGGCGGCAATGTCACTTATCACATCCTCAACTTCGGCTTCATATAATAACCAATCAGGATTTAGCGTAGGCAATTCCACTGGTAATCTAACCTGGGAAAAGTCCACTCAGTACAACGTCGGTCTTGACGCTGAGCTGTTCAATTCCAGGTTGCGCATTAATATTGATGCATATTATCAGAAGACGAAAGGACTTCTATATAATACGAATTTGATATCTACATCCGGCTTTACGAGCCGTACCGCAAATCGCGGTAGAGTGGAAAACCGAGGCCTTGAAATTTTTGCCGCAGGTGATATCTTCACAGGTGACTTTAAATGGACTTTGTCAGGAAATATATCATTTACCCATAATAAATTACTTGCTCTTGACGGTAATCTTGACATGGAGATCAAGGCTGCGTCGAGTATCGAAGGTGGCAGCTATCATGCACTTATAGTAGGTAAGCCGGTAAGTGCGTATTATATGTACCGGATGGATGGCCTGTATCAAACAGATGCTGAGGTGCCACAGAAATTGTATGCCAAAGGCGTCCGGGCTGGCGATGTGAAGTATTTCGATAGAAATGAAGATGGAGATATAACTGCTGATGACCGTCTTTATGTAGGTAAAGTTACTCCTGATTTTACAGGTGGTATCACTTCGACCATGTCATGGAAAGGATTTGATCTCAATGTATTCTGCCAGTTTGCCTGCGGTGGAAAGATTATGGCTGCATGGCGAGGAAGTGGTAGTAATGAGGGTACGGAAAGTCTTGGCTATGGTGGCGGACAGAGTTTCAAGTTTATCAGTGGCGGTCAACAGGTGTCGAGCAAACAATATTTCAACATTTCAAAATATGTAGCCAATCATTACTGGAATGGCGAGGGTACAAGCAACAGTGTGCCGCGTCCGGTGTTGAAGAATACGTTTACAGGTGGATTTGCAAATTATCTTACATCCACACGCTATCTTGAAGATGCTTCATATTTTAAAATCAAGACAATCACCTTGGGCTATACACTGCCCTC
>CANPDS010000308.1 GCA_947573015.1 uncultured Muribaculum sp. | reverse complement strand
AAGCGTGAATACATACGCAAAGGACGTGAATATTATGCTCTTGCGGTAGACTATTTCATGGGTGAGACTATCGTAAACAAACTGCTTCATACCACTCTCACTCCGGATCGTCCGCTTTGGGATCAATTACGCGAGGAGCCGGTAAACGTATCGGGCGACTGGGCTGACATTGCCTCACTGATACTTCCAGGCGAAAAGATGGCTGATATATATACCCAGATAATCAATGGCGATATAGCCACTGTAGAACGCCTTGCTGAACGGCTCAACTATGAAGGCTCCCAATATGATCACTATGCCTGGGCATTCGTATGCGACATATTCCAGAAATGCTATTCCGTAAATATCGAGAATATCACTCCGGAAATCCTGATCTCTGTAATCAACCGCTGGACCGACTCTGTGCGTGCGCTTGACCAGATGCGCCGCGAAGATGCCATGCGCGATTTCACTCAGTCAATACCGTCCGACACAGAATTCAATGCACCCGGAGAATGGCCTGGCCTTGACACATCAATAATCGGCGACCCTGACACAAATCCACAGATTCTGTCGATGCATAACCACTATGTGCAGGCCATGCTCGACGCACATCAGGTGCTGACCACTCTACGCCACACATTTGATATACAACAATAATTCTATACAACATACAATATTCCACACTGATCTGACGTAAGAATATTACCAATCATCATACCAATTTTTCAACCATAATTATAATTATGAAGCATATATCTGCCGCAGCATGTGGCTCACTGATCATACTTGCCACAGCCTGCTCCGACAATCAATGGCATATAAAAGGCTCTCTCGACGGAGGAGAAGGCAAAGAAATATTAGTGCAGGCAACCGACAACGGTCGCTGGTATACTCTCGACACCATCACCACCGGAAAGAATGGTAAATTTGATTATTCCCATCAGGCAATGGGTCGCCCGGATGTATACCGTTTGAATCTTGATGGAAAAAACATCTATTTCCCTATCGACAGCATCGAAACCATCAACATCGCAGCAAATGATTCGGCATTTGATGTATCATATACAATATCCGGCACACCTGCGGCAGAAACAATGATGCAGGTAGACAAAATACTGCGTGATGCCGTCGTGACAAAAGGCGCACAATATGTAGCAACCGACTCAGTGCTAAAGCGCGAGCTCGCACAAACCATACTTGCCGACCCGTCAGGTATTGTAGCTTACTATATCATATCGAAGCAGATCAACGGGCAGTATCTCTTCAATCCAGCTACACGTACCGACAATCGGGTGATCGGCGCCGTCGCCAACGCCTACAGCGAACAGCGTCCTGCCGATCCTCGTACTGCCTATCTCCGCCAGCTGTATCTTGCCAACCGTATGGCGATGAATCCCGGCATGATCGCTCCATCCGACACAATTCAGGCCTCAGAACTCGCTTATTTCGACATATCCCTTACAAATCAGAAAGGTGATACACTGACACTCTCCGATGCTGTCAATCGCAATAAAGTGGTGATACTTAGCTTCACGGCCTACACTGCCGAAACATCTCCCGCCTACAATGCATTGCTTGGCGAGATATACAGCCGTCACCACAATCAGGGTCTGGAGATATATCAAATCGCATTTGACGATGATGAATTCCAATGGAAACAATCTGCCAACAATCTGCCCTGGATCACCGTTTACCATCCCGGCACCAACGGCCCGCAGCTACTTATGAACTATAACGTACAGGGATTGCCTACAACATTCGTCATCACCAACGGACAGATCACCGATCGCGTATCCGATCCCACCACCCTCTCCTCAGTCATCGCCCGCCACCTGTAATACTACAATCCAATGATTCAACTTCAGGTTATGATCTGCACATTTGGTGAAGATGGCATACAGCGTGTTGCCAACTCATCACATCCGATCATGCCTGATGTTGAATATATTGTCGGTTGGCAACTACCCGACGGCGACGTGCCAATTCCAGAAGAACTGAAACGTCAGGATTTTAAGATATACAAGCATTCATCAACAGGACTGTCAAAAAACAGAAATTATCTATTAGAAAAGGCCACAGCAGATTTACTTCTAATAAGTGATGATGATGTAGAATATACACCTCAAAATCTAATAGATGTAATAAATGCATTCAATAATCATCCCGATTCCGACATATTAACCTTTAAATACTCCTCTCTTAAAAGCACAAAATTCTACCCTGACAAATCTTTTAATCTGCGAAAACCCGAAAAAGGATACTATTGCTCATCTATCGAAATTGCATTTCGTAGAAGTTCAATCCAAAACGTAATTAAATTTAATGAACGATTTGGAATAGGTGGTATCTTCATGACAGGAGAAGAAGATCTATTTCTAAATGATTGTATACATAAAGGCTTACACGGAACATATATTCCACTTATTATTGCAAGTCATAATCATTTATCAACTTCAGAAAGAGAATGTCAAAATCCAAAATTGATCCAAGCTAAAGGAGGAATTTTTATCCATCTCTATCCATATAGTTGGATCGCACGAATGTTTGTACATGGATTACGAAATATAAGCCATACATCATTCACTCATTACATCAAAAACTGGATAAAAGGGGCATTTAAAGAATTAAAATTTCTATATATCTCTCCATAGGTATTTAATTTGCACCTACAAATATTTAAGACATATTAAACAATGATTTATTCCGTATCGGTCATCGTCCTTACATACAACCAAGAAAACACAATAAAGCGCACACTCGATTCAATTCTGTCACAAAAATGCAACTTTAACTTTGAGATTATTATTGGTGACGATTGCTCAACAGATAGCACAGTTCGCATTTGCCAAGAATATCAATCAAGTTATCCCACAATCATAAGATTGATTTGCAATGAAACTAATAAAGGTGTGGTAAAAAATTATTATAATTGTATATTAGCATCAAAAGGAAAATACATTGCCGATTGTGCTGGAGATGATTATTGGGTAACAACAACAAAGCTTCAGAAACAGTATGACATCCTTGAAAAAGATCCTACGATTTCAGTCGTACAT
>CANPDS010000307.1 GCA_947573015.1 uncultured Muribaculum sp. | reverse complement strand
TATTTTTATAAAATGTGACAATAAAAACGCCGTGGATGTGCCATATCGGATGAATACGGCACATCCACGGGTGATTATTTGCAACTCAGACTACTGATGTTGTAAGTTAAATTCAAACACTCTAAGCTGTCAGATCAACTGTCGAGCTTGTCGGCCAGATTTTCCGCACCTGCGGCTCCCTTATGGAGCAGATCGGCTGCGAATCCTTTGGCTTTGTCGAGCAGATCAGCGCCCTTGTCTTTGGCATCATCAAGCTTATCAGCGGCGAAGTCCTTGAGATCGTTGAGTTTGTCGGCTGCGGCATCTTTGATATTACCAAGTTTGTCGGCTGCCGAGTCCTTTGCTGCTGTTGCTGCTTCTTTTGCAGCAGTAGTTGCCTCCTTTGCGCTTGCACGGGCTTCGTCCATGCTTACTGTCGCCGCAGCCTGAGCGGCGGCCATTGTCTGTTTGGTGTCCATAGTGAATTGTTTTAATAGTTCTACATTAGAGTAGGTAAGCCAGCAGGAACATCGCCTGAGCCCACCTGTGTATCACTTATTAAAACACACTGTGGCTATCTATTGTTTAACTGGAGCACATCGGTGCTTGAGTACCCTAAGTTGCCATATTACCATGAAAACGGTGACGATCGTGGCGCAGGCATCAGAGGTTGGGAATGCCGCCCATACTCCATCGAGGCCCATTGCACGCGGCATTATTATAAGCAGCGGAATAAGGAATATGACCTGACGTATGAGGCTGAGAAATATTGATTTCCCGGCCAGTCCGATTGACTGGAAGAGCGTGGTTGCCACAATCTGGAATCCAACTGCCCAGAATGAGAGCATGGCTATGCCGACACCACGTGCGGTGACATTAAGCAGCAGATCGCTGTCGGTGAATGCCAATGCTATCCAGCGCGGGGTGGCCACGCCGAAGAAGCATCCTACGGTGGTGACAATGGTGGCGATGATGACAGCGAGCCAGAACGCACGACGCATGCGGTCGAAGTGGCCTGCGCCATAATTGTATCCGATGATTGGCTGTACGCCCTGGCATAGTCCCACCACGATCATGCAGAGCAACGAGGAGTATGTGGAGAATATACCTGCAGCGCCTACGGCAAGATCACCTCCAAGTTCTACGAGTGTGCGGTTGATGAGGATGTTTATGGCACACGACGCGGCATTGATGATACTCGGTGCTGCACCGATGCCTATGATTCCTGTTATGATGTGCCAGCGAAGGCGGTAGATGCCTTTGCGGAAATGTACTGTGGAACTTTTTCGGCAGAAGTGGGCCACTACAAATATCATGCCCACAGTCATCGAAATGTCGGTGGCTATGGCTGCGCCTTTGATGCCGAGATCAAGGAGAAATATGAAGATTGGGGCAAGCACCACGTTGCATCCGGCTCCGATAAACATGGTGATCATGGCCAGACGCGGATAGCCTGTGGAGCGCATCACGCTGTTGAGCGAATACATCACATTCATTATCAGCATGCCCGGAAGTATCCATAACATGAAATCGTGGGCATATGGCAGGGTAACATCCGATGCTCCGAACAGCCGTAATATATCGTCGAGAAATATCGCGAACAGTGACAGATACACGAGCGCATTGATGATGATGAGCACTGTAGAGTTGCCAAGCACCTCCTCGGCTCCGCGACGGTTGTTCTGCCCGAGCATTATCGATACACGTGAGGCTGCGCCGGCACCGATAAGCACGCCGATAGCCGCGCTGATATTCATTACGGGGAATGTCAACGCAAGCCCTGCGATAGCTTCCGGACCGACACCACGGCCTATGAATATGCGGTCGATTACATTATACAACGACATTACCACCATACCCACGATGGCCGGCATGCTGTATTGCCACAGCAAGCGCGGTATGGTACGTGTGGCAAGCTCAGAGATAGATGCTTTCTTTGCTTCTTCCATTTATTGTTAAGCGTCCTATAGATCAGTTTATTGTAATAGTTCGGTGCAAATGCCGGATTGGGTCGGCTCTATGATTGTCTGTCTGGAGAGAGTAGGGTGAACATGCGGGCACATCCGTCCTCAAGCAGATCGAGCACAAGTTCAAATCCATCGGCTCCCTCATAATAAGGATCGGGGACATAGTCATAGCGTGTGGACATCCCTACGAAGTCGATCATCGGTATTATTTTGTCTTCATCGTCGGTAGTACGGGCCATGTCGAGCAGATCGCGTAGATTGGAGCCATCCATCGGTACGATTACATCGAAATCGTCGAAGTCGGATATTGTGAACCGACGGGCACGGTGTGTGAGTTCATATCCACGGCGCCTGGCATGCACACGCATCCGCTGGTCAGGTAATTGGCCGGAGTGGCCACCGTATGTTCCTGCAGAGTCGATTATCCAGCTATCCTCTTCGCCATGTTGCTTGACGATTGCGTGCAACACACCATCGGCAGCGGGTGAACGGCATATGTTGCCGAGGCACACGAAAAGTACTTTTATAGGGCGCACACCTTCCAGACGGCTGCGCAGGGAGTCTAAATCGGTTTTGCTCATACGTTCGGTCTTAAGGGTGCAAAGTTACGCATTTCTCTAAGAAACTGTTTAAAATTTATTTGATGTAGATTTTAAGATGGATTATCGAATGATATTTTGTTTGTGATGAAGGAATGTAGCAGTAGCTACATGACTGAAGAACGAGCAAAATAGCATCGATAAGACGCTCAAAAGCAAAGTGAAATAAATTTTAAACAGTTTCTTAATCCATCCCAATAATAAATCCACAGTGACATAGCGTAGCATCTTACGCTATGTCACTGTGGAGATATGTTTAGAGTTTGTTTAATGTTTAATATGTGACAACAGGAGGCAGATCCTTGGCTTGATCGATCATGCGTTGCAGTTCGGTCACTGATGGCACGCGGTTGCAGAGTCCCTTCTCGTCATTGATGGCCACGAGTTTCGGCTCAAGGTTGGCGGCAATGCGGTGACGCAGTTCCTTAACAGTGTCGACACCGGCCGCCTCGAGCAGTTCGGCAAACTGTCCGGCTACCCCCTTGATGCGGAAAAGGT
>CANPDS010000306.1 GCA_947573015.1 uncultured Muribaculum sp. | reverse complement strand
ACCTCCACCGGACATATTACCGACAATGAAGACACTCATAATCATGAGTCCGAACGTCCTACACAGCAGGAACTCGAAGAGCGCCTGGAAGCATTCATTGCCGATATGCCTGTCGGTGTCCCATTCACTCCCAAACAGGAAGAGATACTGCGACGCCGCGCTGCACTCAACCGATAATTAAGGCTCCACATCACATGCATTGCAGCAGCCGAATCAAAGCAATACAGCTCCGCACCCCAATACAGGTGCGGAGCTGTTATCATTTTTTCATGTCATTACAGAGTCAGTAAAGTGTCCGTTCAAAATCATTTCAAACATACACTTGTCAAGGATGCATATAGCATCCCCGATCATCCCAAAGCGGTAGCCTCTGAGAAACCGATCATATGAATTGCGGCCTCGGCGGCTTCATAACCTTTGTTGCCAAGCGCACCTCCGGCCCGGTCTATGGCCTGTTGTTCATCATTAACGGTCAGCACTCCGAATATCACGGGACATTCGGCATTGAGATTGAGCTGTGTCATACCCTCTGTGACACTTTCGCACACATAGTCAAAGTGAGGAGTATCGCCCCGGATAACACACCCGATGATAATCACAGCATCGAAGAGCGGCTGCAGACGTGCGGCAGCATAGGTCAGTTCTACGGTACCAGGCACCTCGAATGTGGAATATTCCACACCCTGTTCATCAAGACACTGTATGGCTCCATCTTTCAGTGGAGTAGTGATATGCGAATTCCATCGCGCAGCCACAATGGCAACTTTGGCTTTTTTGCTTATTTCCGGAAGATTGCCTTTTGGCGCTCCGGCAGATAGTGCTGTAGACATATATCGAGGTTTTTATATTTTGTTTAATATATATATGTAGGGACGCACCAAGATGCGTCCGATATCATCCAATCATCTTAATCAGACTCACAAGCGCGCGAACCATAGGAGCATCAAGAGCGGGCATTCCATGCATTTCACCATCAAGTTCCATACTCACAGGGACATCCTGGCTATGATATAACATCAACGCACCATCCGGCTCAAGATTGAGCATGCGGTCAACATAGAATCCCACATGCTCCCGATAGGCCTGTGCTGCATCCGCACTACGGAATATGGCTGAGAGATCAGCCGCATTTACCACTGCGATGTCGGCTACTTCGAAGTTTTCAAGTATGGCAGGCATCACATGGGTGATATTGCGCACTCGAGTCGGATCGAAATCAGGGACATACACAACGACGGCACTGCGTTCATGAGCATAGGACACCAGTTCGAACAGTCGCTCACGCGCACGTGGATCGAGCGCATAATATCCCCCGAAAATCAAGATATCATCCGGGTCGATACGAGGCCACACCACAGTGAAACCGGTGTCGTGATATGTACCGTAGCGTGACACACGCCCATCTGCAAAAGCAAGTTCCACCTGAGTGGAACCTCCGGTAAACCGGTCGACACTATGAGTGTCCACACCATAGCCCCGCAGGAAGTCACATATAATATCACCCGCAGGATCTGCGGCAACCTCACTCACCATACTCACAGGAAGCGCGAGTGAAGCAAGCCGGGCAGCAGCGTTGAGCAACACACCCGAGGGATACGACGCCACAGGCGCAGTCCCTTTGAAATCCACACGTAGCGTGCTCTCTCCTATTACTATAATTTTATGCATGCAAATTACTATTTGCCGGCCTCGCCGCGCGACTTCGACCCAAGGTATCCGCCATGGTGACGGAGCGCATATTGCTCACGTGTAAAACCGGTAATACGCATTACATTCACCACGAGCACATCGCCTATCACTGTCATCATCGTAGTAGATGTAGTTGGCGTGAGTCCAAGCGGACACACCTCAGGCGAAGCTCCGGTAGCAAGAGTGACATCGGCGATAGCCGCGAGAGGACTGTCGGGATTGCCCGTGATGACGATCAACGGCACCTGAGGATACAGATTATGCGTAAGCTCCACAAGAGCGATGATCTCATAGGTCTTTCCTGAGTTGCTGATAAGAAGCATCACATCGTTGGGCTGGAGCACGCCAAGATCGCCATGCTGCGCCTCGCTGGGATGCAGGTTGACAGCAGGGGTTCCTGTAGAGGAGAATGTCGTGGCTATGTTCATGGCAATCTGCCCGGCCTTGCCCATTCCGGAAGTTACAAGCTTGCCGCCGCGACGATGAACATGTTCTATAATAAGCTCAACAGCACGATCATAGGCATCAGTAACGGGAATATTCAATATAGCGTCACTTTCACGCCTGAGGATGTGCCGCATCGAT
This sequence comes from uncultured Muribaculum sp., assembly GCA_947573015.1. GTDB lineage: Bacteria > Bacteroidota > Bacteroidia > Bacteroidales > Muribaculaceae > Muribaculum. The sequence goes on along the minus strand of CANPDS010000306.1, from coordinate 776 downwards.
TCTTGAACGTCGGTCATAGTGTATAGATGTTATTGGTCGTCAAAGTTACGAATATTATTATAAACATCAGCAGAGGTTTGACAAAAAGTTAAATATATTTAAATTAATTTTGCCATGAACTCTAAAAGTCGTACCTTTGCACACCGATTATATCCAAGTAACAACTTGATTTGTACGGAGAAGCGTTTTTGGCCGAACGATTCTCAACGGCACAATCAATTAATTCATCTATTAATCAAAGATTTAACGTGGATACTTTAAGCTACAAGACATTAACCCCCAACGCGCAGAACTGCAACCGCGAGTGGGTGGTAATTGATGCCACCGACCAAGTTCTTGGCCGTCTGTGCTCTGTTGTTGCCCTGATTCTTCGCGGCAAGAACAAGCCCACCTACTCTCCCTTCGTAGAGTGTGGTGACAATGTAATCATCATCAACGCCGACAAGGTGCGCCTCACAGGCAACAAGTGGACCGACCGCGAATACCTCCGCTATACCGGCTATCCCGGTGGACAGCGCGTGTCTACCCCTGAGCTTCTCATGAAGAAATCGCTCAACAAGCACATCAAGCCCGGCTACAACCCCCTCTTCACAAAGGTGGTAAAAGGCATGCTCCCCAAGAACCGTCTCGGTCGTCAGATCATCGAGAACATGCACGTATACAACGGTCCGGCTCATCCCCACGAAGCTCAGAACCCCAAAGTAATCGACATCAACACCATTAAATAAGAAGTATGGAAAAGGTAAATGCAGTAGGCCGTCGTAAGGCCGCTATCG
>CANPDS010000305.1 GCA_947573015.1 uncultured Muribaculum sp. | reverse complement strand
TCTGCTTCTCGACGTCGATGATTTTACCTCGTTTGCCAAGTTGCATTCCGATGCAAAGACGAATATATGTCATGTGACACGTGCTGAATGGGTAGAGACAGTTCCGGGCGATCAGTCGCGTCACACATTCATCATTACCGCCGATCGGTTCCTGCGCAATATGGTACGTGCTGTTGTAGGCACACTCGTGGAGGTTGGCCGTGGCAAACTCACTATCGATGGTTTTAAGGCTGTGGTTGAGCAGCGCGACCGCTGTGCCGCCGGCACTTCCATGCCCCCGCATCCCCTCTTCCTCCACGACATCACGTATCCTTACATATAATATCTGCTTAACTTTATGCTCAAGGCATCCTAATGCTCCTTAGGATATTGTCATGCTGTATGTGGTTATAATGGTGAAAATATGATTCTGGCGCATTGCGGCTACTACTGCAATGCGCCAGAATCATATATGATATTCCGTAAATCCGTAGGTCAGTCGGTTGGATCGCGCCATACCCCTTCTTCTTTGAGGAAGGATATGAGGGCAGGTATCGCTTCCGACTGCGGTATATTTTTCTTTACGCATTCTTTGCCACGGTAGAGGCTTACATGACCGGCGGCCGCTCCAACATAGCCGTAGTCGGCATCGGCCATCTCTCCGGGGCCGTTCACGATGCAGCCCATCACTCCGATCTTGAGGTTCTTGAGGTGTCCGGTTGCTTCACGCACAGCTTTCAGAGTGCTTTGCAGATCGAAGAGAGTGCGTCCGCATCCCGGGCATGCGATATACTCTGTGTGGCTGAATCTCAGGCGTGTGGCTTGAAGTATGTTGAGCGCAAGAGCATAGAGTTCGTCGTCCGACATGGAGTTGCTGCTGATCATTATGCCATCCTGCAGGCCGCTCAGAAGCAGACGTCCGAAGTCGGCAGCAGCGCGAAGCTTCACTTCATCTTTGGGCAGATTGTCGTAAGTGATCGAGGCGATGACCGGGGCATCGTTGCCCTCTGCATCCATAGTGGCAGCTTGTGCCAGAATATGAGCGGCAGGATTGATCTCCCTGGAAGTGAGCATCACTGCGCCGGTGGGTATCTCGGTAACTTCCTTCGGCGAAATAACCACAGTCGGACGGTTGCCGCCCATATTGCCGATCTCCTTTGATTTGCGGCGTTCCGGCATGATGCGGTTCGTGGCAGTGGATTGGGCGCTTATCCCGGTAGCTGCGGCAAATCCCGAGATGTAATCGGCCAATGCTTTTGCCACGGGAATTTCATTTTCCGGTGGTTCGCTCAGCGATACACGGATTGTGTCGCCGATACCCTCGGCGAGTAGTGTGCCTATGCCTACCGCACTTTTTATGCGGCCATCCTCGCCATCTCCTGCTTCCGTCACTCCGAGATGCAGTGGAAATTCCATGTTTTCAGCATCCATAGCGGCAACAAGGCGTCGTACAGTTTCAAAAATGACAACAACATTGCTGGCTTTGATGGAGATTACGATGTTGAGGAAATCGTGCTTCACGGCAACACGCAGGAATTCCATGGCGCTTTCCACCATGCCTGCCGGAGTATCGCCATATCGGCTCATGATGCGGTCGCTCAGGCTACCATGGTTCACGCCGATGCGTATGGCGGTGTTGTGGAGGCGGCATGTATCGAGGAATGGCACGAGGGCATCCTCTATGCGTTGAAGTTCGGCGGCATATTCTTCGGGAGTATATTCCAGTTTGCGGAATGTACGTCCGGGATCTACGAAGTTGCCCGGATTGATGCGTACTTTGTCTACTCCGGCTTCGGCCGATGCGAAAGCGGCGCGAGGATTGAAGTGCACATCGGCCACAAGAGGCACATCGCAGCCTCGTTGGCGCAACTCCTGACGTATGATACCGATATTGGCTGCTTCGCGCACTCCTTGTGCTGTAAGGCGGACTATGTCACCTCCGGCCTTGGCTATGCGGATGCATTGTTCTACGGAACCTTCGATATCATTGGTCGAAGTGTTGGTCATCGATTGCAATGCTATGGGGTGTTCGCTCCCTATCGTCACACAACCGACCTTCACCGAACGTGTGTGACGGCGTTTGTAATCTACGTTCTGCATCATATTGTTGCAATAACGGTATCAGTTGGTCTTGAACTTGTACTTTACCTCGGCAAGTTCGGCATTTGCTTTCACTATCTTTCCTGACAGTGATTTCTTATACTCTGAAAGCCGGGTGGCGATACGTTCGTCGCTAAGAGCGAGCATCTCTACTGCGAGTAGGGCTGCATTGAGTCCACCGTTGATAGTGACGGTAGCTACAGGAATACCCGGAGGCATCTGTACGATCGCAAGCAGAGCGTCCATGCCACCGAGCGTCGATGCGATGGGCACTCCGATTACCGGAAGTGTAGTGTTTGCAGCGATGACACCGGGGAGGGCTGCCGCCATTCCGGCTGCTGCGATTATTACCTTTATACCACGCTCGGCTGCACCGGAAGCAAATTCTTCTACCTGTGCAGGTGTGCGGTGGGCCGATAAGGCGTTTATTTCAAAGGGTATCTCAAAGTCGTCGAGCAATTGCGCGGCTTTTCCCATTACGGGGAGGTCTGATGTGCTCCCCATGATGATGCTTACTATCGGAGTCATAATGTGAAAGTTATGATAATGATTTTGGATGTATGCGAAAATTGATAGCGTATATGTGATAGCGCGTCACTTAAATCTGCAGAATCGGACTACATGGTGAGGAGGAATACGATGATGAATCCGTTGGCGATACCTGCCATGACCTGCCAGAATGTGTGGCAGTTGAGCAGTATGCGGGAGGTGCCGAGAGCGCCTGTCAGCAATATGGCTACCACGATATAAGGCCATATGGGAACAATGCCCAGATTGTCGGTAGATATTCTGAAGAGCAGAGCCACGAATCCACCCATAGCGGCTGAGTGGGCCGAGATCTTCCACCATCTGTTGACTATGCATGATACTATTGCGGTGCATGCGCCGCCTACCATGAACATCCACATCCATTGGGGTGCGTGGATGCGGAACAGATACCATGAGCATGAAAGATAGCAGACGATAGTGAGTACATATGGTATGAAT
>CANPDS010000304.1 GCA_947573015.1 uncultured Muribaculum sp. | reverse complement strand
CCCACGATAGGGATTAGCCTTCTCCACAATGGGAACTGCGGTATTGCGATCGACAAATGCTGATGCATCGGGCATCGTGAGATTGCCCTGATAATCACCGGCGAGAATGCCTAATGTATGTGTGCCGTGGTATCCATAGGGCGTATCAGTAGTGAAACTCTTAACTTCGTCGCCCCAATAGCCATCGTCGGCATATCCGAGCTGATTGTTGGCATAGTTGATAGTGTAGAGATAGCCAATACGCGTTGATCCATCTGGATTTTTAAAATTGACATGGTTTGGGTCGATACCCTGATCGACCACACCGGCAATCACACCTTTTCCCGTATATGGCTGATCAAGACCGTCGAGACCGTCATGCATCTTATCAAGCCCTACCGAAGCCCGAGCCTGATCCATATGGGTGTGGAGCTTGCGTGCAATCTGCATTGTACGCACCGGAGATTTCTCAGCGAGCACTTCCGCAGAATCAATGGGCACCATGCAAAGCGCAATGTCGCCACGGCATGACAATACTGTAATGCCATTTTTTTCAAGGTCGGCTATGGAATAGCCATCGTTCAGCCTGACGAATGCCCCGATTTTAGAGCGTAAAGCAGAGGATTGGGGGCCATCAGTAGACGGTGCGAGACGACGCATACCTCCATTGTCTTTGGTGGCAAGTGCCGCACGTGCATCGCGCAACTCCGCCCGGCTAAGCAGATCAAGTCCTCCGGCATAAGCACATCCTGCAATGAGACCGGTGGCAAGCGAACTTACAACAAATCTTTTCATGTATATTATATCCGTTTAAACGTACGGTTTTCCCGGAAGGACATATGCTCACGCATACCCTCCGGGAAAGCCATTATTTAAGATTATTATTTACGCTGTAGCTTACTTTACAAGCACCTTCTTGCCGTTGATAACATAGATACCTGCAGGAAGATTTTCGGGGTCGGCCATACGGATGCCCTGAAGGTTGTAGACAACCTTTACAGCCTCATCGTCACCGGAAATCTCTTCGATAGCCGAAGTATTGACATCGAGAGCTACGGAGTGGTTGCCTGTAACTGTAAATGAGAAGTTGCCAGCAGCATCGGCTTTGAGTTCCTCACCATCAAGGGTGCACTTGGCTGCTACCGCCGACGAGATTGTCACGCCCGATTTTACAAAGAGCGACATTGATTCCCATGAATCCATAGCACGTGTGTCAACAGACACATTGATATCATCGGCCGACATGCCGTCGGAAAGCGACACAGAGACCTCTGCCTTTTCCGGCTCGTCGTAGAAAATACGCATCATATCACCATCTTTCAAGCCTCCGTATGTGGCCATATAGTAGTTGGTGCTGGTATATGCATTCCCCTCATTGAGGGAAAGATATGGATTCCATGGGCGGTAGTCTTCAGGGATAGGATCAGGATGGTTTATCGAGATATTCATCTGCATAGGCAGATCGGCATAGCAATAATTGAAGACATTCACACCCGCAACAGGCTCAATCGCATCAATCTGTTCGTAGGTATAGGATTTTGTAAATGTTATCTCCTTTATAGAACTTACAGCCTCAGGATCAACCCATAAAATGAATTTTGTATCAGGCACCTTGGGACCTGTGGTTATGTATATTTTCGCTCCATTAGAGAAAGATACAGTTCCGGGATTTGATATTTCCTGAACAGAAGAGCCATTGACAACCTTTATTAATTTGATGACGTTGCCTGAAGTAGGTTCGACATAAATGGAATTCCCATAAGTTGTCTCCTTAAACGTAACGGTATTGACTCCTGCGACAAAGTCATAGCGTTTTCCACCATAACTTGGATTGTTGTCATATACATTTACTCTTGAGGGGTCGTCAATGTCGATATCTACATCATAATTTGCATACGCATGACCTTCAACCTTGATGGTGATATCATCACGCAACACCGTGTTGTAGCTTGTTCCGTTAACCTTGGCATCATTTACATACAATGCGTCAATCACATAATCCGAAGTATTGAGATTTACAGTGATCTGTAGCCCGGCACTAACGGGAGCTCCTGCTGCAAAATCTCCGTCAACAGTCACAGTAGTGTAATTAGTACGGTCATAATAGGTGATACTTTTAAACATATCCGCCATACCTTCCGGAGTAACTACTTTCACGTTGTAATTCTCAACCGGGTAAGCAGCCTTGATATCAATTTTATCGCCATTAGCCATCTCTATATTGAATCCAGCCGATGTGGAAGAAACTTTTTCGCCATTCACTGTCACAGCATATACACTGCCGTTTCTATCGGTTGAGGCGATTGTCAATTGTTTCTCATTAGTAGCAGGATTAAACTTCAGTGTTGTTGTGCCATCAGCAGAAAGAGTCACCTGCCCACCGGTGTTACCACCGGTTGTCAGCGCTACCAAATCAGGATTATCGACAGTAATTATAGCGGATGCCGTGCGTGAACTTTCAAGATCAATTGTCTTGATGTCATAAATACATTCCTCCGCACCATAAGTCGATAGAGATATAAACTTTGATGTGGTAGGAATCTCATAAGATCCTAACTGTTCGGCACCATCTTTCTCAACAGAATTTATGGCATAGCCCTGAGCCGTACGGATATATAGTGACGTATAGTCAGTATATTCAAATACGTTTACTTCCTCTACAGAAGAGAACAATGATTTCTCCACATAAGAACCAGCCTCAGAATCCCATACGTTGCCGACAATGGAGACAACTTTTGGATTATCTACAATAAAAGTAGCCTTAAATGCATCGGCCGTCTGAACCGATGCCAAGGCAAGCACAGTTGCAAAAAAAGAGTAGATTTTTTTCATACTTAACTTTATGATTGGTTTACACTATATATTCCCACACTGTTACAAAACAAGCCTTCGGCTCCCTGTAGCATATCACATATGATGTGATGCAAAGTTAATTATTTTTTCGCTGCATCGATAACAAAACACCCATAATTCGCCCGATAATGCGCATTTTTTATACCGGACACCCCGAATATTCGTCGAATAGAGAGATTTGGGGGGGGGGGGGTGGGAGGGGGGAGCAGGTGGACAGGAGCGGGGTGTTTGTAGTTGTTATGAGTATAATAGATAAATTA
>CANPDS010000303.1 GCA_947573015.1 uncultured Muribaculum sp. | reverse complement strand
TTTAAGCTCATTTCGTTTCGATTAAGGTAATTTTTCGCAAAGATAAACAAAAGCGTCAGATACAATAAGGTGAGTATCCGACACTTTTGTTAAATTTATATAAAGGGACTGTAGGCGGAGATGTGGGCGACCTATTTTGCGGCGGCTTCCATTATTTTCGTCGGGATGTCGATGTTGTCGTTGAATCCAGTGAACTTTTCAGCACCGACTCCTATGGCATAAACTGGTACTAATCCGCCGGTATGCGCGTGTGATGTCCAATTGATTCCCGTGGCTTTGTCGAGTATATGGTATACAGTCTCGGTGAATTGGTCGAAAGTCTTGTAGAGGGTATGTGTGTCTGTGCCCTCGTTGTGAGTGATGGCTTTATCGTAGATGCGTTCCAGTTCGGCGGTATCATTGTCATTTACCGGCACATATTTCCAGAATCCGAGGTTGTCGGTGAGATACTGCACCATTTGTTGCCATGAATAATTTCTGCCGGAGTTTATGATTTCGCGGCAATATACGGTGAAGCGTTCTTTGGATACTTTCTGACGGTCATAGTGCTGTAGCTGAAGATTGTATCCGAGGCTATTGTTGCCAAGGCCCATTCCACCGGTTTCATGGTCGGCGGTGACGATGATAAGGGTTTCATCCGGATGTTGCAGATAGAAGTTGTATGTCATCGTGACTACATCGTCGAAATTAAGCACTTCCTTGATGATTGTACCGCCGTCGTTGGCATGTCCCGCATGGTCTATGTTGCCTCCTTCGATCATCATGAACCATTTGTCATGACCGTTTTTCTTGAGATGGTCCATACATGCGCCTGTCATTGCCGCAAGTGTGAGGCCAGGAACGGAGTCGATGGTATAATACCATACGTCAGGAAATGGGATGCTGTCGAGCAATACTACCTTCCTCGATTTTGATTCTTTCAAGGCTCCAAGTCCGCGCACTACCTCCACACCATTGCGTGCGAAAACATCGGGTAGATCAGTCGGTTTGCCATTGCGTTTGAGTCCACGCAGATTGCGTCCGGCTATGAAGTCAAAGCCACATTCGGCTCCCTGACAGCATATTTCGTATGTCATACTACGGTTAGGCACATGTGCGTAAAATGCCCCAGGAGTAGCATCGTCAGCATCTTCGGTAGTTACGATGCCTATACCGTAGCCTGATTGCTGCAACTGTGTGGCTATGGAAGTCACTGCTATAGTGTCGGGATTCATGCCGAGCATTCCGTTGCGTGTTTTGGTGGCGGTGGCAAGTGCTGTGCCGGCAGCAGCGGAGTCGGTGACTGGTGAGGATGCTGAATGTGTGGTACATTGTGATGCAACGGGAAACTGCATCATCCGGAGGTGGGAATCGTTGTGGGCTACCGTGCGGTTGTAGGCTTCAGCAGCCATGGCATGAGCCATGCCCATGCCGTCGCCGATGAGGTAAAATATGTATTTGGCTTCCTGTGCCGTGCAATTGATGTTGCTCACAAAGGCCGACAGGATGATTCCAAGATATATAGATCGGGTCATTATATTGTTGAACATGGTAGATTGGTTAATATTTGAATGCATTGATTTTGTCAAGATAATATTGACGCAGTTTTCTCCAATTATAGTAAGGCCCGGTCACCGGCTCTCCGGGAAGGGTGGTCTCATTCTCATTCAGCAGAACTTTTACCAACACATCGTCAGGATTTACAGAACCTTTTGGCCGATAAAATATCATCTGTATGTTGGCGGCCATCGGCACTATGTCCTGACAGTACCACCCTTCGTTCTCAAGATCTTCAAAACGGTTGATCTCCTTGGCATAATCATTGATTTCCATAAGCACAGTAAGCGGCAATACCATTCCGTCATGGCCGAAGCGGAGGTTGGCACTGACTTTTGGAGATGTGAGTGCTGTGTCTGCGCTTTCTATAATGTTTCGCAGAAGATTGCGCTGGCTGAATGGTGCTTTGTGGTCGGTTAGAGTGCTTATGCCTGCATCGATAAACCAGCTTGCGTTGGATCTGCGCCACTGGTTGAGTAGCTCCTCTTTGGTGAATACACGGTCGGTGAGCCAAGGCATGCCTATGTGGCTTTGGGCATTTGACAGTATACGCCACATGCGTCGTTCGAGGCCTTTGCTCTCGATGCTGTCCTTGATGAATTTTTTGCTGCTTATAAGCCGTTTGAGATATGCTCCTGTTTCCGGATATTTTTTTGTGAATGTGCGCAATTCGTTTTTCTTGATCGAGTCTTTTATTTTAGAGCCAATCGTGTCGTCGAAATTCATGTAGTACATGTCGGCATAGCTTGCATCGGTAGTCATGTTGACTCCTGGAGCGAGTTTGTTGATCGAATTGATCTCGTTGACCATCGACAGTATACAGCGGATCACAATCGTAGCTTTTGCATCGACATTTGATCCAGGTGCAAATACCTCGGGAAAGTTCTTTACCATGCGTGCGCCGATGCGTTGATGCTGTAGGGCACCCATGTCGGTAAGTTCCTCGCGGCGACCTTTTTCTTTTCCGGTGATATCCCTGATATATGCAAGGGTCTCTTTGCCTAGCGGTGTGAGCACGTTGTTGCGCTCTGCTTTCTCAAGTTGTGCTAACGTAAGGTCGTAGTCTTTTTGGTCGATCAGCCAGCGCGATCCGTGGCGGGCATATTGCTCGATATGGAACGGCTCATATCCATCAGGGGTATCGGTGAGGGCCGGCGGTGCCTGATATGTATATGGATATGCACGGTATTGAGCCGCCAGTTCATGGCTTTCGAGCTGATCTATTGGCTTTGGCGTTAGTGGAGATGCGGCAGTATTCAACATGCAGCATAAGGTGGCTGCGGCAAGTATTGCACGGTGTGATAGGATCATGGTTGATGTTATAATTGGGTGTATGAGATATATTAGTCACTGCAAATTTAATATTTATGACGAAAAAAATCTGTCGATAGGGTGATTGAGATGGAATTGAATAGATGATAATTTGTATAAAAAGTGTTAAATAACGGCTTTATTGACGGTGGGTTTGTTTATACCTAAGGATTGGCTTAGGTGGCCAACTTTTAAAATGTTAAATTTGCAACTTAAATAAATATGATATAATGGGAAGACTCGTAGCAATAG
>CANPDS010000302.1 GCA_947573015.1 uncultured Muribaculum sp. | reverse complement strand
AGATGGGTATAGACCATCGAGTTGAAGAAATTTGGCACCTTGAATGCCTTTATCACGAGGTCCAATCCGCCAATTGTAAGTCGTGACACGGTGTTGCGCTGGCGATAGATTACCTCGGCTTCAGGGGGTATACCGTGGCGTATTATTTTCTCTATCTCCGGCTTTAGCTTGGTATAGCGGGAGTTGACGTGGATGTGATAGGTCGGCATTTTCTGAATAAATGATTTGAGAGTTATTTTATTGTCTGAATTGCTGTGATAGTCATCATCTGACTGATTGATATACGGAATAGATATTGTTGAGGAAATGAGGGTAGGATAGACGGGAATTGAATGTCTCGGCTCCGGCCCGTCCGATGGTTGCTCTGTGCTCTGGCGATGAAAGTATGCTTCGCAGTGCTTTTGCAAGAGCATCGGCATCAGACGGTGGCACGAGGATGGCATCTTGTCCGGATGTGAGATATTCTGGTTGTGCACCATTGTTGGTGGTTATCACAGGTACTCCGTGCGCCATATAGTCGAGGACGGCAAGGCCGAATGGCTCCTGCCATGTCGATGGTACGACACCGATTGTGGCGGTGGGGATCACGGCATGTATGTCGGTACGGAATCCAAGCCACTCCACACGTTCGGCTATTCCGAGGCGCACAGCTTGCTGCTTCAGAGGGCCCACGTGCTGCGCTGTTCCCTCTCCAGCTATGCGGAGTATCCATTTGCAGTCTGTGATGCGTGAGAGTGCATTTAATAGCGTGTCAAGGCCTTTTTCCGGAGAGATTCGTCCATGGCACATTATTATCGGTGTGTCGGATGGCGTGGTGAGGTCAGGTGCGGTAGATGGGGATGGTACACGGATGCTGTTGTGGACTACATGCAGTTTGCTGCGGTCAACAGGAGGATTGCTCTTCAGGAAGCCCTCCAGGGCTAATTCAGATACAAATATTATGGCATCCAGACGAGCATAAAGATCGCGGTATAATCCAGATGTATGTCCCTCTTTTATTAGGTGTCGGGTAAGCACCACACGTACTTTGCCGTTGCCGGAAAGCGACCGTGCCCGGGTGGCTATGATGGCGTCCTTGAAGTTGTGTACATGTATTATCACATCGTCGCATTGGCGCAGACGCGATGCAAGCCGCAAGGGTGATATGAAGTCGATGGCTCCGCGCAGCGGCATTTTTGCGACAGGGGCGAGGCCGGCTTTGGTGAATCGGTCGACCACCTGGCTTACGGGGCGTGATATGATTTCGATGCAGTGGCCTTCGGCAGCCATGGTGCGGGCGAGATCGAGCACATATTGCTCGCCTCCTCCCCAGGTGTGGTTGCTTACCAGATGGATGATGTGCATATTTGTTTGTCTAATTTGGTGTGGCCATGACTATGGCTTTGCGTCGGAGGGTGCGTGCCACGGCGTAGGATGTGAATACGGAGAGAAACCGACGTCGGCTTATCTCGGCGCCGGCACGTCCGTCGAATATTCCGCCATGGGCGATATACATTGACAGGAATGCGCGTGTGGCCTTAACAAGCGGTGTGGCTACGCTGATCGCTTCGGATGATGATGCGATCTGTGCGCCATAGATCGATGCGTGGTGGCGCTGTACGTTGCGATACTCGTCGGGGGTGGTGCAGCGATTATGGTATAGGTCGCCTTTCACTATTACCGGATTGAATGATCCGGGGAAAATGACGCGCTCACCTACGCCGCTGAGATTCCAGTTGGCATAGCGTTTGTCGAAGAGGCGCAGTTGGTAGTCGGGATACCATCCGCAGTGGCGCACCGGATGTCCGCAATAGAAGTTGAGACGCGACATGCGGTAGACTCGGTGGGCGAAGCCTTCTGATTTCAGTCGGTTGATGGAGGCAATCAGTTCGGGTGACAGTACTTCGTCGGCATCGACAGAGAGCACATAGCTGTGGGTGGTGAGTGAGGTGACAAACTGTCGTTGTGCACCGAAGCCTGAAAATGGACGTTGGGTGACGCGGCATCCGTATCGGCGGCATATTTCTGCAGTATTGTCGGTGGAGTTGGCGTCGACCACAACAATTTCGTCGGCAACTTGCTGCACCGACTGTAGGCAGGCTTCGATTCTTGAAGCTTCGTTATAGGTAATGATGGTTACTGAAAGTGATGCCATCTTTTCAGGGTATGAAAAAATTCCGGCCCGACGTTGATGGGGTAGGGGAGGGGATGATGAAAGTCGGGCGAGATAAGGTTATGATCTTGTTGCCGGAGGGAGTGGCGGCGTTTCTCTACAAATGTACAGAAATATTTGGGTTTGAGAAATAAGAATTTCGGAGGGGAGTGCGGACTTTGTTTGAATATTCGATTCTCAAAGGGTTTTGTTCTGTGTCATTTTATTGTGTTTCAGTGTGATATGCTCTAATTTAGTGGTCGGTTAAAAAATATAAAATAGAGAAAGCCTGTTTGTGCGGATTCAAAATTGTCGGTCATGGTGTTGAAAATCACTCATTGATGTCGGGTTTGACCGAAAATGCTCGTAAATTTGTGAGGTAACCCGAAAATCACCTTGCGATGGTACTTAACTATATATGGATTGCTTTTTTTCTGATTGCGTTTGTGGTGGCTCTTGGTCGTACGCTTTTTTGTGGAGACTTTGGCGTATGGAGTGACATCATGGGCGCTTCTTTCACATCGTCGGCAACGGCGTTTGAGATTTCATTGGGTCTGACCGGAGTGCTTGCGCTTTGGATGGGTCTGATGAAGATAGGAGAGCGTGGTGGTGTAATCCAGATGTTCGGTCGGTTGATCAGTCCGTTGTTTACGCGACTTTTCCCGGGAGTTCCTAAGGATCATCCTGCCATGGGGTCGATATTCATGAATGTTTCAGCCAATATGCTCGGTCTGGATAATGCTGCTACTCCTCTTGGTCTTAAGGCAATGAAGGAGTTGCAGGAGCTTAATCCGGAGAAGGAACGTGCTACAGATGCCATGCTGATGTTTTTGGTGCTAAATGCCTCTGGACTGTGTTTTATACCGATCGGGATCATGATGTATCGTGCGCAGGCTGGTGCTTCCAATCCTACGGATGTATTTCTCCCGATATTGCTTGCCACTTTTATCGCTACTCTTGTGGGTATCGTAGCTATGTGTCTGAAACA
>CANPDS010000301.1 GCA_947573015.1 uncultured Muribaculum sp. | reverse complement strand
TTGTAGTCTGATGATGTCCTGTGCCGAAAGCCATTTTAGGATCTATAACTATGTCATAATCGGCAGCAGGGATATCAGCATGAAAAGAGCTATGGATCACACAGCGGTCATCAATGACAATCGGCTGAAAATAATTCTTCTCCCACTCGGCATTCCAGTCACGGCCTTCCACTTTATTCCATGTGGTTGTCACTGTAATATCATCAAATGGAAGCGTATCGATCACTCTGCGTATGGCAGCATTGTCGAAATCAGGCTCACGCACATATGCGGTTAGACCATCGTCATCAGGAACAAAACTCTCATATCCCTCTTCAGCAAGCAAGGCAGCAAGAACATCAGTGACAGCTTCGGAACATGGCTGCACATCGGCGCGCAACTCTATATAATCATTCATGACCAGTTGTTTTTATAATAGTTAAATGTCTGTTTTAAAATTTTCACTCTACACATATCTATAATCGAGCTGCTATTGATCTTTACCTTCAATAGCCGTTCACAAATTTAACGTTTTTCTACAAATCTCAGTAGGTAGAGATATATTTTTTAGAACAACGCGTGAACTATTTCCACGTAGATATGTTTGGTAAGTATAAACATCACAAAAACATAACTAACCAGATATAATTATGGAAAAGAAAAGTATAAAAGGCACCGAGACCGAGAAGAATCTTCTAAAATCATTTGCCGGAGAGTCTCAGGCCCGTGGCCGCTACACAATATTTGCCGAAGTAGCACAAAAGGAAGGTTATGAGCAGATCGCTGCTATCTTCCTTGAAACTGCCGCTCAGGAATATGCCCACGCAAAGAAATTTTTCAGCTATCTTGATGAAGGTATGCTGGAGATTACCGCTGCATATCCCGCAGGTCCGGTAGGCACCACCGCCGAAAACCTTAAGGAAGCCGCAGCCGGTGAGCATGAAGAATGGGCCGACATGTACCTCGCATTTGCCAAAGTAGCTCAGGAAGAAGGATTTCCCCAGATTGCCAACAACTTCAAGCTGGTAGCCCAGGTAGAACAAGGCCATGAGGAACGCTACCTTCGCCTGCTCGACCGTCTGGCCACCGACTCCGTGTTCGGAGATGCAGAGGAAGTGCTTTGGCAGTGCCGTTACTGCGGATATATCCACAGAGGCAAGACCGCACCTAAGAAGTGTCCGGTATGCGAAAAGCCACAGGGATACTTCGAGCGTAAAGCCGAAAACTTCTAAGAAACTTCTGTTATTGGAAAGTAACATATAAATTTAGCCATTTACTGTATTAATCTGTTTTGTTGGAATATATGATATCGAGCAGGGATGCCGTGAGGCATCCCTGCCTGATTTATATACGCTTACATTTAGAGGTTGTGGGTAAACGCAATATTTTGTAACTTTGCGGTTAATGGGACGACTCATGGCAATCGACTACGGACGTCGTCGCTGCGGCATAGCAGTGACTGACTCTTTGCGCATCGTGGCTACCGGACTTACTACCGTGCGCACATGCGATCTTTTAAAATGGATAACCGAATATATCAAGCACGAGCCGGTTGATTCCATTATTGTAGGCAAACCCACCACTATGCGTGGCGAAGACTCGGAATCAATGACCTACATACGTCCGGGCATTGCGGCATTACGCAAAGCGCTACCTCCCGCTATCGAAATTACCTATTGGGATGAACGGTTCACCTCTGTACTCGCCCATCGTTCGATGATCGACGGAGGCATGCGCAAGTCGCGCCGACAGGACAAAGCCATTGTCGATGAAATCGCCGCTACCATAATACTCAACGACTATCTGCAAAGCAAACAGTTCAATCAATGAAACTTCCAGTATATCTTTACGGACACCCGGTGCTACGGGCAATCTCCGAAGAAGTCACTCCCGACTATCCTGAACTCAAGAAATTTCTCTCTGATATGTGGGAGACCATGTATAATTCTGACGGTGTAGGCCTCGCGGCCCCACAAGTAGGCCGCAACGTACGCATCGTGGTGATCGATGCAGATCCGGTAGGTGACGCTTTTGAGGAATGCCGCGGACGCAAATTCACCCTCATCAATCCAGAGATAGAGATCCTTGACGGCCCGACAGAGACCCGCAACGAAGGATGCCTGTCACTTCCCGACCTTTCGGAAGCTGTTCCCCGTGTGGAGCATATCCGGTTGAAATGGGTCGATGAAGATTTCCAACCCCACGAAGAAGAGATATCCGGTTTTCTTGCCAGAATAGTACAGCATGAATGCGATCATCTCGAAGGAAAACTCTACATAGACCATATTTCAGCTATCCGGCGGCAATTGCTCCGCGCCAAGCTTTCTGCCATAATCACAGGTCGCAAACGTGTGGATTATCCGGTAAAATACGCTCCCCAGAAAGGGCGTCGCTGATTATCCTTACAAAAATTCTTGCCAACTCATTCTCCCCAATCAAAAAAACACCATCAAAACAATGGCTGACGACAAGAAAATCATATTTTCAATGGTAGGTGTATCAAAGATATATCCACCTCAGAAACAAGTATTAAAAAACATATACCTATCTTTCTTCTATGGTGCAAAAATCGGCATCATAGGTCTGAACGGTTCAGGTAAATCATCCCTGCTCAAGATAATCGCCGGTATCGACAAGAGCTATCAGGGCGAAGTCGTATTCTCCCCGGGCTATTCCGTAGGATACCTCGAACAGGAACCACAACTCGATCCCGACAAAACAGTAATAGATGTAGTTCGCGAAGGCGTGAAGCCTGTAATGGATCTCCTTGCTGAATTCGAAAAGGTCAACGAAGCTTTCGGCGACCCCGACGTGCTCGAAGATCCCGACAAAATGGATGCACTTATCCAGCGTCAGGCAGAACTTCAGGATAAGCTTGATGCCGCCGACGCATGGAACATAGATTCAAAACTGGAACGTGCGATGGATGCTCTTCAATGTCCACCCGACGACCAGAAGATCTCCACACTCTCAGGTGGTGAGCGCCGCCGTGTGGCCCTCATACGTCTGTTGCTCCAGCAACCCGACGTTCTCCTGCTCGACGAGCCCACCAACCACCTCGATGCAGAATCTATCGACTGGCTCGAACAGCATCTGCAACAATATCCCGGCACAGTCATCGCCATCACCCACGACCGATACTTCCTCG
>CANPDS010000300.1 GCA_947573015.1 uncultured Muribaculum sp. | reverse complement strand
TCCCGATCATCGCAAAGCCGTAAACGACATACTCAAGCTCCTGACCGGCAAAGAGTACGGCTGCATCGCCAGCCTTAAAGAGATAGACGCTGTAGGTCACCGCGTAGTGCATGGTGGTGAGAAGTTCAACCAGAGCGTGCTCATAACCGATGAAGTCATCGACAAAATCAAGGAATGCTACGACGTAGCGCCACTCCACAATCCTGTCAACATGGCCGGCATTGAAGCCGTTACCGAGTTGATGCCGGGTATACCCCAGGTAGCTGTATTCGATACGGCTTTCCATCAGACCATGCCCCAAGAGGCTTATATGTATGCCGTACCCTACCGCCTTTACGAGGAGTACGGTCTGCGCCGCTACGGATTCCACGGCACAAGCCACCGCTACGTGTCGCGCCGTGCATGCGAGTTCCTTGACGTACCCTACGAGAAGCAGCGCATCATCACATGCCATATAGGAAACGGAGGCTCCATCACTGCAATACGCGACGGAAAGAGCATAGACACCTCGATGGGACTTACCCCGACCGAAGGCCTCATGATGGGCACTCGCGTAGGCGACATCGACCCCGGAGCGGTGACATTCATAATGGACAAGGAGCACATCAACACCAAGGGTGTATCGACCATACTCAACAAGCGTAGCGGTGTGCTCGGCATTTCAGGCGTATCTTCCGATATGCGCGACATCGATGCTGCGATTGCCGATGGCAATGAACGCGCCAAACTCGCACTCGACATGTATATCTACCGCATAATCAAATATGTAGGAGCATATGCTGCAGTGCTCAACGGTGTCGATGTAATAGCGTTTACCGGTGGTGTAGGAGAAAACCAGCAATCACTGCGCAAGCGCGTATGCGACCATCTCACATATCTTGGGGTGGAAATAGATACCGAGGTCAATGCTGCATCACGTGGCGAAGAGAAACTCATCTCAACTCCCGCCTCAAAGGTGAAAGTAGTTGTCATCCCCACCGATGAGGAGATGATGATAGCCAAGGACACCGAAGAGATCGCATCAAAGAAATAAAATTCAGTTCACGCACAATGCGCTATGTCTCTATGGCGCATTGTGCGGTTTTTGTTAATATCTATCGTATGAAAAAGATCAGAGCAGCCATAGTAGGATATGGCAACATCGGCCGTTACGTGCTTGAAGCACTTCAACAGGCCTCGGATTTTGAAATTGCCGGCATCGTACGTCGCAATCCGGAAGCAGAACAACCGGCAGAACTTGCCGGATATCCCGTAGTAGCTGATGCACTTCAGCTCGATAATGTAGAAGTAGCTATACTCTGCACGCCGACACGCGAGGTCGAGAGCCATGCCCGCATTCTTCTTGCTGAAGGTATCAACACTGTAGACAGCTTCGATATCCACACTGGCATAGCTGATCTGCGTGCCACTCTCGATCCTATAGCAAAAGCACATGGATCAGTGGCTATAATCTCGGCAGGATGGGATCCGGGGAGCGACTCAATCGTGCGTGCACTGATGCAGGCAGCAGCACCCAAGGGTATCACATATACCAATTTTGGTCCGGGCATGAGCATGGGCCACACCGTAGCCGTAAAATCGAAGGAAGGCGTAAAAAACGCACTATCCATGACTATTCCACTCGGCACTGGTATACATCGCCGCATGGTATATGTGGAACTTGACGGCACCAAGAGCGTTGAGGAAGTGACTGCCTCAGTAAAAGCCGATCCATACTTCGCATCTGACGAGACTCATGTGATGGCTGTGCCATCGGTCGATGAAGTTCGCGACATGGGACATGGCGTCAACATGGTGCGCAAAGGCGTTTCCGGCAACACACAGAACCAGCGCTTTGAATTCAACATGTCAATCAATAATCCCGCACTGACAGCACAGATTCTCGTAGGTGTGGCACGCGCCACAATGATAGAGCGTCCAGGAGCATACACGATGATCGAGATACCGGTAATTGATATGCTATACGGCGACCGCGAGGAACTAATACGTCATCTTGTATAACTTCGCAGACAATGAGCCGATTCAAACTTCTATTGCAGGAGTGTAAATCGGTTCAATCGGCTCAATTTAAAACCCGCATTTTTAACCATTTATTTCCAACATGCTCGAATATATCACCTGGGCAGCCAATCCCGACATCATCAGCAACCCCATCACGGTAAGATGGTACGGACTGATGTTTGCCATAGGCTTTCTCATCGGCTATGAACTCGTGGCCAGAATGTTCAAACATGAGGGTGCTCCCGAACGCTGGCTCGGCATACTCCTCATATATGTAGTGATCGCAACAATTGTAGGCGCACGCCTCGGCCACGTATTTTTCTACGAATGGGATGTCTATAGTCAGGATCCGATACGCATTCTATATATCTGGGAAGGCGGATTGGCGAGCCACGGAGGTACAATCGCCATAATTCTGGCGATTATACTCTATTCGATTTTCGTAACGAAAAAGAGTCCGTTGTGGACATTCGACCGTCTGGTAATAGCTATAGCGCTCGTAGGCGGACTGATACGTCTCGGCAACCTCTTCAACTCGGAAATATTCGGCACAGCCACAACGTTGCCCTGGGGACTCATGTTTGTGCGCTCGCGCGAGTGGCACATGCTTTACGAAGGACAGGCCGTGCACCCCACCCAGATATATGAAGCACTATGCTACTTCGCATTGTTCGGACTGCTCATGTGGATGTATTGGAAAAAGAATGCGGAGGAACGGCCGGGACTCATCTTCGGAGTGTTTCTGATAGGCATATTCCTTCCCCGCTTCCTCATCGAGTTTATCAAAAATGATCAAGTGGCACGCGAGGCCACTATGTCCCTGAATATAGGACAGCAGCTGAGCATTCCGTTCATACTGCTCGGAGCCGGACTCGTGATATATGCCATGATGCGGCCTAAAGTGAAACTCTCATTCCCCAATAAATTTGCCGACGAAAAAGTGCTGGCAAAAAAGAAATAGTGCAATCAATATTTAATAACAACATGCTTTCCACCGGGCGCGAGGATCTCAATCCACGCGCCCGTTTTATCTACCATATGAGCTTGAGCACTCACTATCTCCATACTCTTATCATCAACCGAAAGTCTCGGATCAGACAGTTGGCCATTTTTCAGCACACCGGTACATGAGAACTCAACTATACGTCCTGTGGCAAGTTC
>CANPDS010000299.1 GCA_947573015.1 uncultured Muribaculum sp. | reverse complement strand
TTACCTATTTCAGAGGCTGTCCGCTCCAATATCTGATGGGCGGTAGGTGACTGTTTGGTCGCGGCATGACTGGATTCTATGCCAATGACCATTAGCATTAGCACGAGAATCCATAATGAAGATCGGGATATATTAATTTTCATTGTATTTCAAGCATTCGTTCAAGTTGTAGAGAATCGATCAGAACCTGACGTGGTTTGGCCCCTGAAGCCGGGCCTACGATTCCTGCGGCCTCCATCTGATCCATTAGTTTGCCGGCCCGGTTGTACCCTATGGCATAGCGGCGTTGCAATGATGATGTGGAGGCCGTATTTGATGTGACAATAAAACGTGCGGCTTCCTCAAAGAGCGGGTCGTGATCATTGCCTTGAATAGCACTGGAAATATCACCTCCCTCCGGAATATATTCGGGCAGGGGGTATGCTTCGCTGTAGCCGATCTGTTCGTGGATTGACTCCACTATATTTTCCACCTCCTCGGTGCTGATGAATGCACATTGCACACGGTCAATCTCTCCATTGAATGAGAATAGCATGTCGCCTTTGCCGATAAGCTGATTGGCACCCGGACGGTCGAGAATGGTTCGTGAGTCTACCATCTGGCTCACACGGAATGCTATTCGACCGGGGAAATTCGCTTTAATAATACCGGTGATAACGTTTGTAGAAGGACGTTGTGTAGCAAGAATCATGTGCATGCCTACAGCACGTGCTTTCTGGGCGATACGTGCAATTGGCTGTTCGATTTCTTTTCCTGCCATCATGATAAGATCGCCGAACTCGTCTACCACCATTACGATGTATGGCAGGTAGCGGTGCCCCTTCTCCGGATTAAGACGGCGTTGCACAAACTTTGCGTTGTACTCCTTGATAGTGCGTACGTTGGCATCTTTAAGCAGAGCATAGCGGTTGTCCATCTCCAGACAGCACGAATTGAGCGTGGCAACCACTTTCATCGGGTCGGTTATTATCGGCTCTTCTTCATCGGGAAGTTTTGCAAGGTAATGTTTCTCTAATTTTGCATAGAGGCTGAATTCGACCATCTTTGGATCGACAAGCACGAATTTCAGCTCCGATGGATGCTTCTTGTATAGGAGGGAGGCTATAATCACATTAAGTCCTACCGATTTGCCTTGTCCGGTAGCGCCGGCTACAAGAACATGTGGCATCTTGGTTAGATCGGCGATAAATATATCCTTGGATATTGTGGCACCCATAGCCATGGGGAGATCATACTTGCACTCCTGAAATTTCCGTGAGCCTATGATGGAACGTACGGGAACCATTTGAGCCTCTTTATTGGGAACTTCTATTCCTATTGTGCCTTTGCCAGGAATTGGAGCAATGATGCGTATGCCAAGCGCCGCAAGGCTAAGGGCAATATCATCCTCAAGGCGTTTTATCTTTGCGATGCGTACGCCCTCGGCAGGAATAATCTCATAAAGAGTGACTGTTGGTCCGACTGTGGCCTTTATGTGCGATATTGGTATCTGATAGTTGGCAAGTGTAGCTTTGATGCGCTCTTTATTCTCCTCCATTTCCTGTTGATCGACGCTCACTTCGCGGTCGGGGACCTCGTTGAGCAGATCAATTGACGGGAAGTGAAAGCGCGACAGTTCTGCCGTAGGATCGTAAGCTTCGGTTGATACGTGTACTTCGTCGCCATAGTTGGGCACATCGATTGTCATTTCCGGATCGGGGATGGTATCTTCCGCATTGGTCGGTAGATTGGCTTTGGTATCTGTTTCGCTATCTTCCTCATGATCAACGGCATCGTCCTGATATTCTGTTAATAAGGCATCATTATCGCTATCATCGGATACATATGGAAGGGATTCCGTGTTGTAGGCCGGCTCTGATGTGATGGAATTTGTAGGCTCAATAACGTCGGCAGATGCTGCGGTATTACCGTTGAAAATATCGGAGAACTCGACCGGAGTTGGTGGCTCGGAATTGGCGATATCATTATCTTCCGAAAGCTCATCATTCATCTCCTTATTGCTCTTGGAAAGTGTTTCCTCGACCTTTCGCTTCTCAGCCTCGCGTTTTTCGCGTTCTTCGCGCAGGCGTGCTTTGTGCGCATTTACTCTGCGTCGGTAAGCTACGTATATCAGTCGAAGTTCGTTCAAGTATATGCATGCCACAAGAGCTACTAATACTGCGCTGACCATTATAGCTCCGGCGACACCTGTATTTGCAAGTAGCCATGTATTTATGGCATAGCCGTGTATACCACCCCAGTAGACCCATGAATGGGACTGATAAGTGATCAATCCAAGCACAATTGAAAGAGTGATCGCATCGATAAGACTCTTTGACGTCAGTCCCCAGAACGAGAATTTAGAACGATGGAGCAGATACCATCCGAGGATATAAAAGTAAGCGATCAGAATAAGTGATCCGGCACCGAATCCGTCGGATATTGCATTATGGGCGAGCACTGCGCCGAATGCTCCTCCAGTGTTTTGTACAGTGCCGCTCTCAGCTATTTCACTAATAGTGT
Source organism: uncultured Muribaculum sp. (assembly GCA_947573015.1). Taxonomy (GTDB): domain Bacteria; phylum Bacteroidota; class Bacteroidia; order Bacteroidales; family Muribaculaceae; genus Muribaculum. Next base: position 685 of record CANPDS010000299.1, on the reverse strand, counting down.
TGTTGATTACCAAACTTTGGTCATCGGCACCGTTGGTGAAATAGGATATTGCAGCAAATAGTGTGTAAGTAGCCCAACATATCAGCAAAATTCCGGAGAAAATGCGTGTGCGTCGGTCATGTATAAATCTTGATAGCCTACCTGGAGTGCTTTTCTTCTTTTCTTTTTTTTGTGTCGCGGATGCTTTTGGTACAGGAGCCTTCTCCTCCTCCTGCCTGATTGACTGACGGGACGTAAGGACTGGCTCGTCGTTATCGAGCATTCCGGGATCAAATCCGAAATGGCTGGATGATATATTCTGGTTTTGCATTGATTGTCAGTTTGATGAAATAATGGGAGCATAGTCTCCCTATTCAGTTACAAAAGTACTGAAAAAACATGAGTTTTCAGAGGCCGTCAAAAAAATAAATTTTGTTTCGTTGACTCAAAGCCAACGATGACTTTTATGCGTGTTTAGCCGTTGAATATAACGGACTTTTTGATTATATAGATAAGTGGGCGCTCTGTAATAATGTGGGCGTTATAAATCGATGCCGATGTCGTTCGGAAAAGTAGAATGAATCCACTGTCCTGGATATCCTCGATGGAATATTAATTATTCAGATATGGTTAAGTCCTATGATTGCTGATGTACTATAGCTGATTAAGTATATTGATTGCCATCTGTGGATCGGGAGCCTTGAAA
>CANPDS010000298.1 GCA_947573015.1 uncultured Muribaculum sp. | reverse complement strand
TATCCCTGCCCCTTTATAGTGCGGATATGAAGTATGCGTGGGCCCTCCATATCTTTTATATCATTAAGCACACGTACAATACGATCGATATCATGTCCATCGAATGGCCCAAAATACCTTATATTAAGACCTTCGAATATATTCTGTTGCTTGCCAAGAAGGGATTTAAGGCTGTTGTTAAAGCGCAATATCGAGCCTTTGCTGTTTTCCCCTACAAGATGCATGCTCTTCAGCAGCTTATACAGTTTGTATCGGAATGTATTGTAAGCCTTTGTCGTGTTAAGATGTGTCAGATAAGTATTTAATGCCCCGACATTCCTATCAATCGACATATCATTGTCGTTGAGTATTATAAGGAGATTATTAGGCGTTATAGCGGCATTATTCAACCCTTCAAAAGCAAGGCCGCCGGAAATAGACGCATCCCCGATGACCGCCACAACATTTCTACGAGGCGACTCCCCCTGAAGTTTTGATGCAACAGCCATCCCAAGTGCGGCCGAAATTGAGTTTGATGCATGTCCGGCAGTAAATGTGTCGTATTCACTCTCGTCCGGATTCGGGAAACCACTCAATCCACCAAACTTTCTGTTGGTGACAAAACGATCACGCCGTCCAGTAAGCAGTTTATGGCCATAAGCCTGATGACCAACATCCCAAACAATGCGATCATAAGGAGTATTGAATACATAATGCAGAGCTACAGTGATCTCCACAGCGCCCATGCTGGATGCAAAATGTCCGGGATTCTTTGAAAGTGAATTTATAAGAAACTCTCTGATTTCCGCACATATATCCGGAAGTGCCGATAAAGGCATCTTGCGCAGATCGGCAGGAGAATCAATAGCTTGGAGGAGGGGATATTTCGTATTGGCCCCAACATGAATGTCAGGCTTTTCCATTTCCATTACGCATATATTTTTTATAAAGCGGCACGAAAACTACGATACCAGAGGCCACAATCACAAAAAGCGACCATAAATTCCATCCACGTCCCTGAATCAACAGATAGCAGAGACAAAGCCACAACGCGGCCAGACATATCAACCGAAAAATGGCATAGTTATTCATGCATTCCAAGTTTAGAATGCAAATTTACCAAAGTTTATCCACAAAAGCAATAGTCACGTCCGACATAAAATGGACGTGACTATTGTATAATTCATGACATGCAATGTCGCCTAAGGAGTATCCAATTCACCTACGCCCTTTAAATAAGCGATACAGGCGAGACACTTGTTTTACACCCTGAAAAGCAAGGATTCCATAATCGAGCATAGAAAATCCAGACAACACCTTACCCAATATACCATTGCCCTTAATCAATCCAAAAGCCTGAAAATTAGCAATCTTAGACGCTTTGGAACGAAGTTGTTCACGAGCCATCTCCATTTTTACCTGATTTACGGCCCTACGATAACGAAGATCCTCGATTGTATACCCTTTCCATCGAGGAAGGGATGATGCCGGATCATGCGCCGGAAGTGAATCTGTTGCCATAATTATTTAGATTTGGGAGTGGTGGATTCGGAATGATGGATCGCGTCCGGATTATCCAGAAACAATCTTGACAGCCACCGAGCTATAGGATCCGTGACAAGTGGAGTACGCAATAGATATACCACCACGCCAAGCAGCACATAAATGCCACCCATTATCATGAAGCACCAGAACACAGGCAAAACAGTGGCCAATAAAAATACCAGACCGATAGAAATAAAAAAGAATGCAAAAGCAGCTAAAATGCCCAAAACCGCAGCCACAACACAAGTCGACATAAGTATCGCCGACTTCTCAGTTGAAAGCAGCCTGAGATTTTCAACTTGCAGCTTTATATATGAAAGGACGCTCCGCCACATTGAGCGCATGTCATCCGATTTCTCGCTCATAATATTATGCCTCTACTTCGGCATTTTCGCTTTCAAGTTCTTTAGTAAGCTTCTCCACCAAAGCATCCACGTCGCTATCTGAGCATATAATGCCCTTGCGGCGAAGAATATCGGCTATGCGTTTTCTGAGATCTTCTCCCTTCTCAGGAGCAAACAGAAGTGCAGCTCCAGCACCCACAATAGCGCCACCAAGAAAAGCACTTATAAGTCCAAGTGTATTATTCATTTTATCAACTTTTATTTTTCTATTTCAGACGCGATCTCATCAACAAGCTCCTCCAGCTTGTCTTTTCGGAGCACAATCCCTTTTTCTTTAAGGAAACGGCGAATATTGTCACGAGTTGTCTCACCCTTTTCAGGCGCAAGAAGCAGTCCGACTGCAGCTCCGGCGATCGCACCGCCGATTACAGACAAAATAATGTGTAATGGTTTCATAATTGTGTTGAATATTTGCTTAAATAAGCGATTGAATAAATTACGTTATTATACCTGTGATGAAAACACTCATGATAAAAAAAAGTTCGTCACTATGCCAGAAAGATAAACCACCCTCCGACATAATGACGAATTTTATTATTTACGCGCGTCAGCTACAAAGCTGAGAGACTCTCGGCATTTATCGGTCACATATTTCCAGTCACCAGCAGCCACACGATCTGCAGGGAAAAGTTTGGAACCCATACCAACGCAATACACTCCGGCCTTTATCCATCCATCAATGTTTTCTTTTGTCGGCTCCACACCACCGGTCACCATCAATTTTGACCATGGCATGGGAGCTTTCAGACCTTTCACGAATTTCGGACCGAGCACATCGCCAGGGAATACCTTACACAAATCACACCCTGACTCCTGAGCTGCACCAACCTCTGAAATTGTGCCGCAACCCGGAGTATAAGGAATAAGACGCCGATTGCATATACGGGAAATCTCCGGATTAAAGAGAGGTCCCACGACAAAGCAAGCTCCCAACTGAATGTAAAGAGCTGCAGTAGCTGGATCGACGACCGAGCCAACTCCAATAGCCATATCAGGACATTCCACCGCAGCATACTTAACGACTTTCCCAAATACCTCATGAGCAAAGTCGCCACGATTGGTAAACTCAAATGCACGCACACCACCTTCATAGCATGCTTTCACTACAGCGCATGCTACTTCTGCATCCTTGTGATAGAACACAGGGACCATGCCGGTCTCTCCGATCTTGGAAAGCACCTGAATTTTATCAAATTTCGCCATTTTCTTTGCAATTAATAACATTTAGCGTTGAACGCGACCGTTAGCATTTCCACCCGCAAGAGCCTTCACTTCAT
>CANPDS010000297.1 GCA_947573015.1 uncultured Muribaculum sp. | reverse complement strand
GTACGCGCCTAAAAGCCACAACAGTATTCAACGGCAAACCAGGACGCACACTTTCCGACTCAATATCATTCAATAAGGCAACATTCGGCTCCGTAGAGATTTCCGAACCCTATTTCAAGCACCATGCACCCGACGGCCCGGCAACATTGACAGATGCCCAGCTCGGTGGACCATCATATCTAACCGGACAATGGGTAGGCTTCAAGGAATGTGATCCGGCTATCACTATCACACTGCCTCAACCATCGAGCATTAGCGAAGTATCATTCAACGTATGTGTCGACATGATCGCATGGCTTGCCGATGCCCGTGGATATAAAATTGAGCTACTCGCTCCAGGCTCTACCGAATGGAAAGAAGTAGAATCAAAAGAGATTCCAGAGCGCACTGCCACTCAGCCAATGAACGAAATCGCAACACACTCTGTTAAATTCACACCGCAAGTTGCCGAGAAAGTACGCCTTACCGTCATCTCAACAAAACAGCTTCCAGAATGGCATGCCGACCACGGATGCCACGCCTTGGTGTTCATCGACGAGATAGGCATACGATAATCATTTGACCTAAAACATTTTGCCAACCATAATACAATATGCGAGTACTTATCAAAAAAGACTACGACGCACTGTCAAAGACAGCCGCCGAACATGTAATCAGACGCATTAACGAGGCTCAACCAAGCCCCGAACATCCATTTGTGCTTGGTCTACCCACCGGAAGCTCACCCATAGGCATGTATCGCGAACTCGTACAGGCCTGCAAAGATGGGCGTGTATCATTCAAAAATGTGGTAACATTCAATATGGACGAGTACGTGGGACTCCCTGTCGACCATCCGGAAAGCTACCATTCATTTATGCACCACAACCTTTTCGACCACATCGACATTCCTGCCGGAAACATCCATATCCTTGACGGAAATGCTCCTGATCTCGAAGCAGAATGTGCAGCATATGAAGCGGCAATAAAGAGTTACGGAGGTATAGACCTGTTTCTCGGAGGTATCGGCCCGGATGGACATCTCGCTTTCAACGAACCATTCTCCTCACTCACATCACGCACCCGTGTGAAAACACTTACTCAGGACACCCGCATTGCCAATGCACGCTTTTTCGGTGGTGACCCTGAGAAAGTGCCCCTACATGCGCTCACCGTAGGTGTCGGCACAGTGATGGATGCACGGGAAGTGCTCATTTTATGCAACGGTCATGGCAAAGCACGCGCCCTACAAGCCGCCGTGGAAGGTCCTGTAACTCAAGAATGGACCGTAAGCGCGCTTCAGATGCACCCACATGCTATCATCGTCTGTGACGAGGCTGCCACCTATGAATTAAAAGTAGGCACATACCGCTATTTCCAGCAGATCGAAAACGCTTAAACATATAGCAATGCAATTTAATTTCACTACAAAGATAACATCTGCGCCACGTTTCAATCCTGACGCCCGCCCCACTTCTCCAGATCAGTGGTCACTCCAGTTGGCATTCTCAGCTGCAGTATGGCTCAGCCAAAAATTAGGCAAACCCATATTGAAACTTACAAACGCCGACTATGAGGAGGCCGGCTTGAAAGTACTTACCGATATCTACGGTTCTGCTTACGACCTCAACATCCGCCTTTTCAACCATATCCAACACACAATCACCGGTTGGCCCGGCGGCAAACCAAATGCAGACGACACCCACCGTCCCGAACGTGCTACACCCTACCCCAAGAAAGTCATCATATTCTCTCCTCATCCCGATGATGATGTAATATCAATGGGTGGAACCCTCAACCGCCTCGTACGCCAAGGCCATGAGGTACATGTAGCATACGAGACTTCTGGAAATATAGCAGTCAACGATGAGGAAGTGACACGATTCATGCACTTCATCAACGGATTCAACCAACTCTTCGGCAATAACAATGCCATGGGTGGAGTGATTCCGGCAAAATACCAGGAAATCAAGAAATTCCTGAAGGAAAAGAAGCCAGGAGATCTCGATACCCGCGATGTTCTTACAATCAAAGGCCTTATCCGTCGCGGCGAGGCACGTACCGCTTGTACTTTCAACAACATCCCGCTTTCACGCGTCCACTTCCTCGACCTTCCGTTCTATGAGAGCGGAACAGTAGAGAAACTGCCTATGACGCAGGCTGATGTCGATATAATAGCAAAACTTCTCGACGAAGTAAAGCCAAATCAGATCTTCGTGGCGGCAGACCTTGCAGATCCCCACGGAACGCACCGCAAATGTACGGAAGGCGTACTCGCAGCTTTGGCACAAGCAAAGGAACGTGGAGAGAAGTGGCTCGATGACTGCCGTGTATGGATGTATCGCGGCGCTTGGGCAGAATGGCCAGTAGAGGATATCGAGATGTGTGTGCCAATGAGCCCAGAAGAACTCATGCAGAAGCGTAATGCTATCCTTAAGCACTCATCGCAAATGGAGAGCGCACCATATCTTGGCAACGACTCACGCCTTTTCTGGCAACGTGCCGAGGATCGCAACCGTGCAACCGCACAACTTTACGATTCGCTTGGCCTCGCATGCTATGAAGCCATGGAAGCATTCCGTGAGTATCATATCTAATTTACCTAATTTTGAATAAAGAAATGGCGATGCGTCAGGACCGATCCTGACACACCGCCATTTTGTTTTTCCGATATAAATCCAATAATATAACTGTAATTTTCACTCCAATTAACATTCGTCTACCCGATTTGCCTGTTTGTATAAAGAATATAGTACGATTATGGCCACATCTATAGCCAAACATCTATTCATGTTGCACTTTTATCGATGAAATTTTAATTTTGTCCAGATTTAAAATATGAATTTAGTTTGCCAACAATTTATGTGAAGATGAATAGATATCTGTCTACCTCAGTTGCAACAGCTATTTTAACCATGTCACTGCATATTCCGGCAAAAGCCGACGACACATGGACTTTCGCCCGATGTCTCGATTATGCACGTGCCAACAATATCTCCTTGCTACAGTCACAGCTCACAGGTGATATCGCAGCCTTGTCATTAGAGGAATCCAAGGCAAAATGGCAACCCACACTCGACTTTTCTACGCGCCACTCCATCGGCAACACACCTTGGGGTGATGGAGACAAAACCACGGCAAATGGAACGGCAGGGTTCAATGCCTCATGGACAGCATGGGACGGTGGAGCACGTTCGGCTCAGATAAAACGTGACCGTATCGACACAAAGATAGCATCG